>NZ_ASZW01000280.1:5006-22847 GCF_000468215.1 Arthrobacter sp. CAL618
CGGGTGGATCCGACGGAGAAACATTCACCTGATAGCGCCTCTGTGTGTCAAGCGGCGTTCTTTTCGGCTTGGCGGTGGTCGTGCAGAATCTGCCGGTAGAGGACGTTGGAGAGGCGCCGTTTGAGTGCTCTTCGGGCTTCTCGGGGTGTTTTACCTTCAGTGATTTTCTTCAGGTAGTAGTCCCGGCCTGGTCCGGGGTCACGGCTTTGGCAGACGGCCATGGTGTGCAGCACGGAGTTGAGTTGTCGGTTGCCTCCGGTATTGAGCCTGTGCCGGTTGTGGTTGCCGCTGGAGGCCTCTAGGGGTGCGGTGCCCGTGTAGCTGGCGAAATGTGAGGCGCTGGGGAATCGGGTGATGTCACCGACATGGCCCAGGAGCTTCGCTGCCAGGACGACGCCGATACCGGGGATTTCCTGCAGGGAGGTCTTGGAGGCGTCTAACGCGGTACGGGTCTGCGTTTCGTTGCTTTTGATGGAGGAATCGATGCGTCGAAGATCAGCGAGCAGCTCTTTGGTGAGCTCGCGTCGGACTGCGTCGGTGGCTGTTGCCGGCCGGATCGTCCGCAGCGCCGCGGCGGTCTTGTCGGCGCTCAGGCCTGGTTCGACACCGCCGGGTAGGAGTTCGCGCAGGAGCCGGTGCAGCCGGTTGAGCAGTCGGGCGCGTTCGTGGCCCAGATCCTCGCGGCGTTCGGCCAGCAGACGCAGGATCGTGGTCTGGTCCTCGGCTGCGACGACGCGCAGATTCTCCTGCCGCAGGCCCGTGAGGGCGACCGCGAACGCGTCCGCGGGGTCGCTTTTACGTCCGCCGCCGGTGGAGAGGACCCTGACTTTCATGGCCAGCGTGGAGGGAACATCCACGACGACCTCGCCATGGGCTACGAGGACTTGAGCCGTACCACGGCCTAAACCATTGGCGCCTTCAATGGCGAAGGTCCGTTCGGGCCATTGCGCGGCCCAGGCCAGCAGTTGTCGGGCGGTTCCTGCGTTGACGACGAAACGCCGTACCGCGAGCTGACACCCCGAAGGATCGATGGCTGCTGCGGTGATGGAGGATTTGTGCGGGTCGATGCCGATGATGATCATGTCCGGGCCCCTTACGCCGATGTAGGTGATGGATCACCCGTGGCGGGCACCCTGACTTGAAGTGTTCGCATGCCTNCTGTCGAGCCACGCCCCGGGCGGGTGTCAGCGGCGCGGCACGCTATCAGTGAGCCAACCCAACCTATGCGGGCGGCAAGGAGCTTGCGGACCTGTGCCGGCTGACACCCTGGACGCTACAAGACTGCAGATCCTGCGGCATCCCACCATCAATGGAACAAGTCAGGTGCCTGAGCTTTGATCGCGACCGGGCGCCGGCGAGGAAACTGATCTCAACTGCAAACGGAGCCAAACCTAAGCTAGTGCTGCGCGACGCCGTTTACAACGACATCGAGATCGTCCGAAACGGCGAGTACTGCCTCATTTAGGACCAACCGACCCTGCTGGTTGCCTGACACTCAGCAGTCTAATCGAAGTGGTGGAGGGCAATGAGCTTTTTGAAGAAATGGATCCAGCACTGGACATCGGAGTGGGTTTCCACAAACGAGTGCGAGCTTCCCTAGGAAAGAACGAAGTTGAGCTCCGCGTCTTCGACGCCTACGCGGAAACGGCTGAGGAAGGCCAGTTCGGCAACAGCGTCGGCGGAAAAATGGCGATCAACGATGTACGGAGATTCAACCCCAGCATCGCGGACCCCTTCGACGTGACCCTGGAATGTATCCGGTGCCACTGGTCAAGCAAGCAGTCAAATAAATTCGGCGAAGTGTTGTGGAGGGGTATCCGGGCTTCTTCGCCGAGTTCAAGGACCTTGACGGGTACGTTGAATTTTTCCTACTGCAGAGGGTCTTTGGAAATGCCGGTGTCCTGAAGTTTGTCGAGCAGGGAAAAACCGGACGGTGCCATCCTCATTGATGGGGTCCCGCCGAATATTTCGCGAGCAGTAATTTCGTGCATGCACATAACAAGAAAGTAGCTGCTCAATCCTGGGCTACTAGGTGGCAGGTCCGAAAGCCACGGGTGGATAACCCGCTGAAGAATGCACCTGCAAGGGCAGGGTTAATCCCGTTGCTGGTATATTTCGCCAACTAGCTCCGACACCTTGGGAACGGCAGTTGCTAGGGAGCCTACGACACCATGGGGACTCGCTTTCTGGCGGCTACCGCCAACTGGCCTCAGATCTCACAAGTTTATTTTCGAAGTCCCTGCTGAAAGTCTGGTCAGAGGCCCGGATCTGCGAAAACTCGCGGGTTCGGGCCTTTCCTGCCCTTTTCGAGGAGACAGAAGAGCCCAGCGTGTTATCACCAGCAAGATGGTTACCGGGACTCAGATGATGCGTTCGATAAACGACGGGGACGCGATGTTCCGGGTCAGGGTTTCCGGGTGCCAGGGAAAGAACAGTGCCGCTGCCGCGGAGGCCGCTATTCACCGGGGTCATGCAGGGTGAGGACGACGCTGCCTTTCTTGCGCCCTGATTGCACACGGGCATGCGCGGAGGCGGCTTCCTTCAGGTTGTAGGTTCGGTCGATAACCGGGACATAGTGTCCCGATGCCGCCAGATGGCTGATGAACTTCACATCCAGAGCCATCGCTTTGGCTCTTCGAAGCCCGGTGAACGCGATTTTTGCCCGGGTTTTGCCGAAGATGCGAGTCACCAGCATCCACATCAAAATCGGTAAGGAGGGCACGGTCGTCAGGTAGATGCCGCCGGGCTTCAGAAGCTTCCGGCTGCGGGTGTATGAGCTTTTGCCTACCGCATCAAAGACAACGTCATAGACCTGGCCCAGCTCTGTGAAGTCCTGTGCGGTGTAATCGATCACTATGTCGGCACCTAGGGATTTCACCAGGTCAAGGTTTGCCGTGCTGCAGACCCCGGTGACAACTGCCCCGAAATGCTTGGCGAGCTGAACGGCCGCCGTACCCACCGCGCCGGAGGCGCCGTTGATCAATATCGACTGACCGGACTTCAGGCTGGCGGCGTCTCTTAGAAAGGCCAAGGCGGTGAGTGCACCATCCAGGACTGCCACGGCGTCCGTCGGTACCAGGCTGGCAGGCTTCAACGCGATGATCCCGTTTTCGGAAACCGTGACGTACTCGGCATGGGCACCGAGGGTCGGTCCCGCTGATCCTGTGACCTGATCACCAACACGAAACTTGGTCACAGCGCTTCCTATTGACTGAATTTCACCGGCAAAGCCAGTTCCCAGGACCGGAAAGCGCGGCCGTGCTAAACCGAAGTAGAGCCTAGCAAGGGGGTCCTTGCCGTTGCGTGCGGTAGATTCCGCCTGGGAGACTACGGTTGCATAGTTGCGGATCAATACCTCCCCTTTTCTGGGGACCGGTGTATCAATCTCTTCAACGTGGACGACTTCTGGCGTGCCGTAGGAGCGGCTTGTGATTGCCTGCATGCGGTTCTCCTGAGTTAGGGGTGGCTAGGACCTGGGGAAGTTTCCGGTGCCGGGATTGTCCATGGTCTTCTCCTTGGCAGTCGACGGTTCAGTTGGCGGGCAGCCGGCGGCCAGCGATGAGTAGCCAGAAGATAATCGCTACCTCGCCCACGAACATGAACTGGGCGAATACGGCAGAGAAGTCGGGGATAACGGCCACACCGACGGCATCGGCCAGGTATCCGATGCCTGCGATGGCGAGCAGAATGCCGAAGACCTTTGGCACGAAACCCGATCGGAAGGCCAGATAGCCGACCAGCAGAAGGGAAATGCCGAACAGGCCCTGGCTGATGACCCAGATGGTGTTGAACGACTCCAGCACCGGGAGGGCGGCTTCGGGATCGCCGAGGAGCGAGAACCCGATCAGGAGTTGACTGAGCGCAACCAACAACAAGACCGCGTACACCGATCTCATCCAGGCGGCCGCCGCCGAGACCCGACGGCTCACCGGCCGGAACAGTGTGTACAACGCCCCCGCCACGATGACGTCGAGCAGGGCCACGATGAAAAAGCTGACGACACCCGCGAAGAACAGGAGCGGGGCGCCGGAGACGTTCTGCGCGGTCTGTTCGGCATCACCGCGAGCGATCAGGGGAACAATCGCGCCGAAGTTGGCGAAACCAGCCACCACCGCCATGACCGCGAGTCCGAGTCCGGCCACAATCGCCGCAGTACGCGGCGACCAGGTGGTGAAGTTCATCGGGCGTTGCGCGACGTCGGTCTTGCTCGAGTCGAGCGAGGTGCGGTTCATTTTGATATCCTTACGTTGTAAGCTGATGGTGTAAGTAAAGTACGCCTACATGGTAAGGTTGTCAATAGACCAGAACGGAGAAATTATGGCGAGACTCTCGACCAAGACCGAGGCGGCATCACGCGGCCGCCTGAACCGCGAGCTGGTGCTGGGTGCAGCAATTGCGCTTGCCGATGACTCGGGCATCGAATCACTGACGATGCGCAGGCTCGGGGAAGAACTTGGGGTGGAAGCGATGTCGCTTTACAACCACGTCGCGAACAAAGAAGACCTGCTCAATGCTATGGTCGACGCCGTGTTCAACGAGATCGAACTGCCTTTGCACAGCGACGATTGGAAGACGGCGATCCGCAAGCGATCGGTCTCATTCCGCGACACGCTCTCACGCCACCCATGGGCCACCGGTTTGAAGGACTCAGGGACCAATCCGGGGCCAGCCACGCTGCGGCATCACGACCGGGTGATCGGCACGTTGCGGAACGCGGGATTTTCCATTGCCATGGCAGCCCACGCGTTCTCTGCATTGGACAGCTACATCTACGGCTTCGCGATGCAGGAGAAGAACCTGCCGTTTCACACTCAGGAAGAGACGGCTGCCATGGCGCACGCCATGCTCGCCCAACTTCCCGTCAACGAGTACCCGTACCTCGCCGAGCTGACGGCGGAGCATGTGCTTCAACCGGGCTACTCCTATGGCGACGAGTTTCCGCTCGGCCTCGACCTCCTCCTCGACGGACTCGAGGGATGGCTCGAACGACATCCGGGGGATCGTCACCCTCAAGGCGTGCTGACCGAAAGCGCTTGACGAAGACTGAGGCTACGCATGGTCCCTTTGGTCCGTCGGGTTAGCCTTCGGGATCGATCGAGAGATGGCGAAGACGTCCGCTACGCTGGTGCCTGGATATGGTGCCTGGGCTCGCTCCCTTAGATCGCAGTGCCACACCTGGTGCCAATCCTTCCAGCACCAGGAAGCACAAGTTGTGTGGGGCAGGATGCAGAACCAATCCGATAGTTTCCGTCGGGACTGATGACGGATGGGAGGGCAGATGAAGACTCAAGGAGCTTCGAAGCCCCGGGGGTTGGGAGCGGCCAGAACGCGTTCGATCGCGGACGCCGCGGCGATCGCACCGTTTTCACACGCGTAGGCCAGTTTGGTGCGCGTCGCGGCATCGCGCGTACCCGAATCTTCGATGGCAGTTCGAACCGACCGCGCGAAGGTAGGAGTGCCGACCTGGCGGGGTCGTAAAGCTATCGCGTTGCCACGGCGTTCACATACGGCAACATTCCACCTCTGTTCCGGCTGCAATCCCATCCCCACGAAGGGGACTCCCGTGGCGCATGCCGTCTGCACAGTCCCTTGACCACCATGAAGGACTGCCGCATCCACCAGTCCCCCTAGCCGGTGAGCCGGCAGCAGACCGGTCACTGTCACATTGGCGGGTACCTCCTTGCGGTCGCCATCAGTAAGGTAATGGGCCACAGGTGCGACGACGTTGATGGGTAGTTTACCCAGGGATCGAAGGGTACCCAGAGCCAGACGTCTGCTTGCTGAAGACCCGAGCGCAAGGTAGACCAGCGGCCGGGGAGAGGACGCAAGATCGTGAACGACGTCGGGCAACTCCCCGGGCAGGTGCGCGAAGATGGGCCCGACCCTCTCATAGTTGGATGGCAACGAATAGCCCTCCAGTTCCCATGGCATAACGGTGAGCAGGTTGTAGTCTGCCTCGAACATCGACGCCATGCTGCGAAGCGGGCGCACTGAGTTTTCCCGGGCCGCGATTTTGAAGGCGCGTGGGACCAGGGGAGCAGCGTTGTAAAGAGCCCTGAATGCAGGCATTACCACCGGCTCTACCCACCCTGGGATAGCGAAGAGGCCGTGTTTGGTCTGCTCAACATGAGGACGTGTCAGTGCAAATGGTACCGGGTAGAAGAGAGGAATCCCTTCGGCGCGTGCAGAGATCAGAGAGGTGACGTTGGTACCGTGCACCACGGCTACAGCTGCGGTCTCACGAATCAGGCGGCGTTCCGCCGCCACCCGGCGGCGCACCAAATCAACGGTGAACGGGTTGCGCACCCCTCGGCCTTGATCCAGCGCCAGCGCCCGAGCTTTTTCTAGCTCATTCCACATCGGCTGCAATTGATGGAAGGTAAACCCAGCGTCGATGATGAAATGAGAGAAGTCCGGTTCGTACCCCAAGAAGACGCACTCATGACGATCGCGAAGTGCTTTTGCAACCTCGATCATGCGGGTTGTTTCAGCCAGATTGAACGTGACCGGTGCGAAAAGGAGAACTGACACGGTGACCTCCTCAGTGGTTGCAGACCAAACTCGGCCCCCGAAACCCGCAGACCGTCCGGTAGATGGAGCCTACTAACCTCAGGGGTCCAGCCGGACGGAGGGGGCTTCGAAGATTGTCCATCCGGTCTACAGGAGGTACTCCGTGTGCCTTATGGAGCGCCAAGCCGCGCAAGCAGATCGCCTGCCCACTCCGTTGCGCGTTCGATCTCACCGTTCAGGAGGGGCCCTTCGTAGCCATGGACGCGGAAGGTTTGCTGCTTGACTTGTGTGTCGAATCCAAGTGAGCGCAACTCGTGTCTCGCCGCCTTTGCCGCGGAACCGGGGAGTCTCGGTTTGTCGACCCGGGTATCGAACGCGAAGGCGGGGATCTCAGTACTGGGTCGTTCGACCTGGTTGAGCCAATCCCGGATGCCACGGGCCGGCTCATGCGGGGCCGAGTGGGACTTGACGGCGTCAGCTCGGGTGGATGCGCGGGTCATAGAGAAAGCGTGCGTCGGGCCACCAACCACCAACAAGTCGTATCCATCAACTAACGTTGGTGCTGCATCCGAGTCAAGCACCTCAACGTCGGCATTGACGGCAAGTCTGGCGCCGATGGCTCGCGCTACCTTCTCGGTATTGCCCCACAGAGACTCGTAGACCACAAGTGCGCGCATCGTTACTCCTAATATAGAGACCACGATTAAGGCCGTATTCACAGCCTATCCGGGATACCTCCCCACGTCTGCCCCGCCTGTTTCATGGTGTTCACGCCTGAGAGCGTTTATGCATCGGCTGAAGCGTGGTCATCGAGCTACGCTCAGTACGGATAGGTTGAATTTTTCCTTCTGTAGGACGCCAGCAGTCATCCGTGCACGAAACAAGACGATCGACGCCTAACCCTGGCCTTGCGATTGGCAGGTTCGAAAGCTACGGATGAATACCCGCTGAGGGCTGGGCCCTCAAGTCAACGTCAAGGATCAACGGCATATGGTCGCTATGCTTCAACCACTCGTCGTTGTTCCCTATCTGAAGCGTCGCCGACGCGCCCCCAAGAAACGCATAGTCGATATGATGCGCGAAGTGCAGCTTACGGGTGTGAAAATAGGTCTTCTCAGTCTCTGCGCCATGCGCTTTGCCATTCGTGGTGTGGTAAACGCTCCTCAAACCGAGGGCACCCAACCTATCGACAAGCAGGGAGTGGTTTCGACCGGGGTGTCCCCCATCCCACGCGGTATTGCTATTAAAGTCACCGATGAGCAGAGAGGGTCCGCTTTGAAGAAACTGGCTGTGTCGGGTGACAATTTCATGAGTAACCCGGACATAGCGGAGATCGCGCGAATGGACGTGTGCCCATAGTCCGACGATATTCAACTTGTCAACGGTGAACGGTAGATGCCATGGCAAGTTCTCCCACGGCTCATGGCGCTCATACGCTCGATCTGTGAAGCCCAGCACGCCGAGGCCTTTGTTCGGGTTTGACCCAACCCACGCTTTAAATGGGACGGCGGCCTCCGCAATGTGCTTCATAGAAACTTCAGGAAGAACGGCGACATCAGGCTGCAGAGCCTCTATGAGGTGGGCCTTCTTTGAGAAACCCATCGCGCAGTTCCAGGAGACGATCCGCATGCTTACCCAGTTTCCTGGGTCCCCTGCCGGCTCACCATCTCGTTGATCCAGCTCGGCGCGAACGGTGAGGTGCAGTTTGGGGGAGTCGGGTAGTCCTTGAGGACCTCAAGGCGCTCACCGATATCAAGCGCTCGAGCACGATGCTCGACGTGTTCAATCCCAATCATCGCCAGACAGTGGTTCATCGCCCACTGAAGCCGATCCGGGGCGTCCTTCATCTCTGCTTCAATAACATCGAGCAGGGCCTGAAGGTCCAGGCCATCGGGACTCTTGATCACTCGTTCCGAAGTCAGTGCCCAACCGGCAGCCGCCACGACGGGATTCAGGTCGGCAAACCAAACGATCCGTAAATCTTCGGCGAACGGGCTCTTCTTCACCACATAGTTGACGAGCCAGTCATGCACTTTGGGTGCACGAGCTTCCCTGAGCATCGAGTCCAGCTCGTCACGTTCGAAAGCCTTCGGGCGGCAGATCAGAAGCGCGACCAACCTTGCAGCTGTATCACCGGTTGCCCAGAGGCTCACTGCAAGGTCGTGTTGAGTCTTCAAACGCTTGGCTACGGCGCGCAGCTTCCCCAGATTTACTCCGTGATCGTCCCCGTGCCTCGCATTCACCACTCTGATTCCGGGATCCTCGAGGGAGGCCAGCTCGGCAAGTACCTCGTCTGTTGTCGTCTCCGTCATCACGGGTTCCTCTTCCTCATGACCCATTGCATCGTGTGACTGCCAAGACTACTGGGAAGACAAAGACCCCGCAGGGTCAGATCCGGTACCGGGCGCCGGGGAGGGGTGGGGCGGTGGATGTGTACCTGTGTCCGGTCGGAGTGGTGATTCGGAGGGTGTGTCTGGGTCCTGGGCGTGGGTGGGCTCCCCAGCCGGGTTGTTCTTTGGTGTGGTTGCAGGCTTCGCAGAGTCCGGCGCCGTTGGTGATCGACGTCCGGCCGCTTTGGTGCCAGGGAATGATGTGGTCGTAGTGTCGGATTGGCGCGTCGCAGTACGGGGTGCGGCAGGTGTGGTCCCTTGCGGTGATGAACCGGCGTTGCGCCGGGGTGAAGAGCCGCGCTTTGGAGTCCAGGGCGACCAGATCACCGCTTGTTGGTGTGGTGTAAAGGCGCCGGACCCAGACGTCGAAGGCATGCCGCTCAGCGTCAGCAGGGTCACTGCCAGCGGGGTTGATGTCGGGGTGGATGTCAGTGGGGTGGATGAGGTCCCGGGCCCAGGACGAGGGGACGATGCCGTAGCCGGGGATTCTGGCCGGTTCGCTGTCACCTTGGAGGAGGGCGCGGTCGGTGATGATCACTTGCAGTTCGACGCGGGAGACACCCCCGGGTACCCCGGTGGTGCGTTCGACGAGGGTGTCGGCCATGAGTTGGCCTCGGGATCGGGTGTCCCCGGTCGCCCTGGCGGTATCGGCGTGCCGGGATAGTGCCGTGTAGGCGGTGACGGCTTCCTTCACCGGCAGCAGGGCGGTGAGGTAGGCCATGGTGTCCGGTGCTGGGCGGATGCTGACGAATCGTTCGTTGGCTGCGTGGGCTGCGCGGTTGACCACGGAGCGGGGGTCCCGACGGTAGGCGGCAGCCTTGGCCGCGGCGATGATGGTTTTGTCCCCGCACCCGGTGAAGGTCCCGGTGTCGGGGCTGAGTTCTTCATCGACGGCGGTCCGGTCGGAGCTGGAGAGGCATGCTGTTTCTTTCACTAACAGGGTGGCTCGCCATTCGTTGAGCTGGCCGGTGTGCAGGGCAGCCAGAGTGTGGGGCATCTCGGTGACCAGGGCCTGGGCGAGGCCCAGGAGCCGGTTGCCGCGGGAGGGGGATTCCCGCCGGGCCAACGCGACCTGCGCGCCGATACTTTTGCCCTGCTCCGCGGTTGGCACCCCGGTCTGGGCCTGGTGGTGGCGTTCAGAGCGGTCGAAGGCAACCGCGATCCGGGCCTGTACTCCGGCGATGGCGGATTTGAGGTCCTCCAGGCCGCGGAGCTGGTCGATCATCCCGGCCGGGTTCGTGGCTGGCCTCAGTGCCGTGAGGGCGTCGAGTAAGGCACGCGTGCCAGCATCCGGGCCAGCGCTGCCATCAGCGGTACTGTCATCAGCGGTATTGCCATCAGCGGTATTGCCCAGGCTTGACGGGCCGCGCGGAGCCGTTCCCGGGAAGGGAAGTTCCTTCTCAGTCACTGATGGAGCCCTGCTGCCGTCCATACCTCCATTGTCCCAAACCGCTCCGACACTGCGGAGAATTATGGGGCCTATGTGGACAACTCTCTCAAACAAATATTCGAACCAAAAACCGGCAAAATGGCACCTCGTGACGTAGCACTGACCAGGGAGTAAGTTGGGCGTAAACCCACCGCAGGGGGTAGTACTCAATGAATGGCAAAGCGGCCAGCTCCGACTCTGGAGACTCTCAACGGGCGCCCACGCCGCGGCATCCCAAACCGATTCTTAGTTTGACGGTGAACCCTGCGTTGGACGTTTACACGTCCACTGACCAGGTCATCGGTGGTCATAAACTTCGGTGCTCCGCGAGCCGACTGGAACCGGGCGGCGGAGGAATGAACGCGGCAAGGGTTATCCAGCGACTCGGCGGACAGGTGCTCGCCGTATGCACGGCCGGCGGTCCAACCGGGGAGGCGTATCGTCGCCTCATCGAAGCCGAGCGGATCCCGGTCCTCGTTGCACCCATCGAAGGAAGTACCCGCGAAAGTTTCACCGTCGACGAGACGGGGACGGGCGCCCAATTCCGGTTTGTGCTCGAAGGCCCAGAGCTCAGCAAATCCGAGTGGCGAGCCTGTCTCGCGCTCGTTTCGGAGGCGATTCTGCCGGAAGGGTATGTCATAGCCAGCGGAAGCCTCCCTCCCGGGGTGCCGGACGATTTTTATGCCCGGGTGGCGCGCCTGGCCAGGAAGGTCGGCGCCCGCTGTGTCGTGGATGCCTCGGGTGCAGCACTGTCCGAGGCGCTGGCAGAAGGGGTGTTTCTGGTCAAGCCCAGCCGGCGGGAGCTGGCGACTCATCTCGGCCGGGCGCTTGACACTGAGCAGGCTCAGATTGAGGCGGCGTCGGGCCTGGTCGCCGACCGGGCAGCGGAATATGTCGCACTGACCCTAGGCCATGCCGGGGCAGTGCTTGCATCCGAGGCCGGCACCATCCGGCTACCGGCCCCGTCAGTGCAGGTCGTCAGCACGGTGGGAGCAGGCGACAGTTTTCTCGGGGCATTTGTTCTCCGACTTGCGCAGGGCTCACCCGTTGATAGCGCCTTCCTGACAGCCCTAGCTGCCGGAAGCGCTGCAGCGATGACACCCGGCACAGAACTCTGTCATCGAAACGACATAGCGCGTCTCGAAGCGGAACTGATGGCCCAGCGCGTCCCCTCGCCCGGCACTGACTCGGGCTAGCTCCAGAAGACTGCTACCGCGACGTTGATCAGTGCAAGACCGCCGACGCCGTGCGCCAGTCCCTTAGCGACGTCGTGTCCGGACTTGGCCTTACGGCGGCCGATGAACGCGGCGACAACCACGCCGATGGTCAGGACCAGCTTGACGGCTATTTTGGCGTGGTTCGGGCCGTCGCCGTCGCCCATCTCAGCGAGACCCACCAGCAGCAGGCCCGTGACCAGTTGGGTGAGGGCGCCGATCCACTGCCACTGCGTGACGGTGGGGTGCTTGAATGTGGCCAACCAGCCGCCCACGATGGCGGCCGTACCGAGAATGTGGAGAAAGACGAGCAGAAGGCGAAGGAAGTCCATGGTCCAAGCATAGGGCAGCTGTGCGGACAGGCCCTTGGACTCTGCCACTTGGCCGCAGATGGGTGCACTCTGGAGGCCAACGAGGGCGAAAGGAGCCACCCATGGCTGAACACCAGCGGGCCTTACGGGCGGTCAAGTCCTTCCATACCGCCGCCTGGTTCTCCATCGAAGCATGCATGGTTTACCTGCTTTACTCCGGGTTACGGGGAAGGACAGACCAGCGGGCGGGAGTCGCTGCAGCCGTTGTCGGCAGCGAGCTTGTTGTTTTTGCCGGCAACGGGTTTCATTGTCCGCTCACCCCACTGGCCCAACGCCTCGGCGATTCCACCGGTTCGGTGACCGATATCTACCTACCCAGGTGGTTCGCCCACAACCTGCCCGCAATCCATGTGCCGCTGATCTTTTTTGCTGTCTGGACCCACGCCCGGAATATTGCACGCGCGCGTCTGGTCTAGAGCGCCCTGCTGAGGCTGCGCCGTAGCAGGATGGAGCCGAGGGTCAGCAAAGCCACAGCCATCCCTGCGAGCACCGCAAGCTGCGGAAGAATGTCAGTCAACGTGCCTTCATGTCGTTGGATCTCAGCGAACGCGTCGTAAGCCCACCGGTGCGGGGTCACCCGGGACACTGTCTGAAGGGTGTCGGAGAAGAACTCCGGGGGCACCATCGAGCCGCCCAGACCGGCCAACACGAGACCGAGGCCCACGCCCACTCCCGAGGCGGCGCTGTCGTTATCCATGACCGAGCCGATCACCATCGCTGCAGCAGCGGAGACCGCACAGAAGAACGCCAAAACGAGTCCTGCCAACCACGGATCGCCCCACTGCACGCCAAACAGCACAGCAGTGCCAACCATGATGTACGCCCCCTGGACAACGGCAATGCCGAACCGTCCCAGTGCCTGCCCCGCCACAGCCTGCCAGCTTGTCACCGGGGCGGCCATCACGCGGGAGATCACCCCGAGACGCCGCGCGTTGATGAGGGTCGCAGCCCCGGTGAGGGAGCTCAGGAAGACGAAAAGCAGAAGTTGCTGGGTGGCGCCCAGATCGAACCGTCCCAAGCCCAAAAATTCCTGCGATACGTCGTCGGTGTCCACGATTTCCAGTCCGGGGGGTACCACAGAAGTTTCCGCCCGCTCCAGGGCGGTGGTCGCCTCGGCCGCGCTGACGCCCGCTTCCTGGAGGAGCGATCGCTGTAGCTGTGCTGTGCTGACCGTCTGGACTGACGTCCGCACCTCCTGCAGTACGGCCTGTGCCGAGGCCTGCGACGCTGATATCACCTCGAGGTCGGCCTCCTGACCCGCGGAGTAGTCCGCGGCGTCGTCATCGCTGATGAAAATGCCGACGTCGATTCGGGCACGGCCCAGCTGCTGTTTCACCGTTTCCTCACCGGCAAACGACACCTGGAGGCCATCTTCTTCCAGCTGAACCTTCAAAGCACTTTCCAGGGCAGTACCGGACCCGCCCGACAGCGCCACCTGGGACCGTCCGCTATTGGCCCCGAATTGGGAGCCGAGCAACAGAATGAGGAGCAAAGGAAAAATGAAGACAAAAAAGATGTTCGACCTGTCCCGGAGGAAACGTTGAACCTCTACCAGGGCAATTCCCATGATGTGTTTCACAAGCGGGCACCCCGGTCCGGCAGCAGGCGCGATATCACGGTGGCAAGGACTGCAAATCCCAGCATGATCGCCAGGGGGACAGCGACGTCCGCCACCCCACCGCCTCCGGAGGTGATGCCGAGTCCGCGAATGAACGCTGAAATAGGGTTAAAGTCCATCAGTGTCGCGACAATCCCTGAGGTCTGCAAAGGAAAAAAGGCTCCGCCTGCGACTCCCAGCACCATGGCCAGGATCGATTGGGCGACATTCGCCTGTTCGGCGCTTCGCACGAGTTTCGCGACGACAAAGGTCAGGCTCGTTGCCGCCGCCGCAACCGCCAGGATCAGGAGCCCCACCACAGCCGGGGACCCAAACGAGACGTCAAACAACAGGCTACCGACCGTCAGCAGGATGGACGAGGCAACCACCCCCAGAATGAACCCGACCAGGGCCTTCGCCCAGATGATGGTACCGGGAGCGACGGGAGCTGACCGTAGCCTGGTCAGGGTGCCACCTTCCCGCTCCGCCAGCAGTCCCAGAACACCAAACCCGACGGTGAACAACAGGAACAAACCGGTCTGACCAGCCACTAGTGAGCCGCTGAGTGACAGTTGCTCGGCGGATGCCTGGCCTTCCGAAAGGGTCAAGGCGGCCGGGCCAGCGGCTGTCCGTTGCGCCAGGCCGGTTAGCTCGTCCTCCGGAAGCCCGGCCATACCGCCTGCCGTGGCAGTCACGGTGCCCGCAGCGAACTGCTGAAGCACCCCGTCCACCACCGAGATCAGCACATTGGTTTCGATGCTTGCAACATCACCTTCGATGACCTGGACGGTAGAGGTCTCCCCGGAAGTTACCGCAGTCGTGAACCCTTCCGGCAGGATGAGCCCCAGCTCAGCCCCGGTGTCCTTTGTTTCGCCGCTGACCTCGTTGGCAGCCACTCTGGTGACGGTGACGTCCATCATGGGGAGGGTATCGAGGGCCTCGAGCAGCGCTTCCCCGAGCTGGCCGCTGTTTTCAGAACTTGCGACGACGACGGCGGGCTGCAAGTCAACGTTGTCCGTTCCGCCCCCGCCAAAGGAGAGGTTTAGGACCCCCATCAAGGCCAGTGGAACGAGGAGGGAGAAGATGAACACCGACCGGTCCCGGATCCGCAGCCTGAGGTCATTGGAGACCATGGTCCTGAGCCCGCGCACATCAATCCCGCAGGGCTTTGCCGGTGAGGTGCAGGAAAACCGATTCTAGATCGGGCCTGACGATTTCCACCGAGGTCAGCGCCATTCCCGCGCCTCCGGCTTTGGCCACGATGGGTGCCAAAAGACCTGGCCCGTTGTGGACGGTTAACAGGAGGTTTGAGGGGCCACTATCGACCTCCTGCACGCCCGGGAGCTGACGGAGCGCCGTGGCTGCGTCGCTGGTGCTGCCGGTGCCGCGCAGATCGATGCGGTCCACCCCGCCGGTCAGTTCAACCAACTGATTTCGGGTGCCCTCTGCCTGAATCCGGCCCTGATCGATGATTGCGATCCGGTCGCAGAGCCGTTCGGCTTCCTCCATGTAATGGGTGGTGTAGAGGACGGCCATTCCCTCTGAGGCAAGATTTTCAACGGATTCCAGGATGGAGTTGCGCGATTGTGGGTCTACCCCCACGGTCGGCTCATCCAAAATCAGCAGGGTGGGCCGGTGGAGCAGCCCGATGCCAATGTTCAACCTGCGTTTCATCCCACCGGAGAATTTCTTGGTCTGCTCTCGTGCACGGTCGCCGAGGCCGATGAGGTTCAGGACCAGGTCCGTCCGCTGTTTGAGCTCCTTCCCCTTCAGCCCTTGCAACCGGCCAAAGAACACCAGATTTTCTCTTGCCGTCAGATCCGGGTAAATGGCAAGTTCCTGGGGGACCAGCCCAATGTGCCCTTTTACCCGGGTGCTGGTCGGCGTCATGACCGCACCCATGAGTTCGACCGATCCGGAGTCGGCGGGGATCAGTCCCGCCACCATTGAAATGATTGTCGTTTTACCTGCGCCGTTGGGGCCCAAGAGCCCATACGTTTCGCCGGCTTCAATGTGGAAGGAGACGTCGTCGACAACGGTGTGGTTGTCGTAGCGCTTCACCAGGGAGTTCACTCCCAGGATTGGAGCGCTCTGAAGCTGGCTGGCGGCCGTCATGACGGTTCCACGGGATCGTTAGCCGATTTCAGCCGGCGGGTCAGATAGGCTGCACTGCCCAAAATTGCTGAGCCGTGCCTGGTCGCGAAGGCAACAAGAACGTTCATGAGGTGATCCTCGGGTGGGGAGGGAACCACTTAGGCCACTGGCCAGACAACTTTGGTTATCCACTTTGACGGGTCGGGCTCCGCCTCCGGATCAGTTAAATAGGACTCCCAGGCGATATCCGCGGGGGTGAGGCCCGCCGACTCAATTGCGGCCTGAAGGAGCTCGTAGGTTTGGCCAAGGGTGTCGAACGGACCAACATGGATGGCCTCAAAGGCATCGGTTTCGGGTAACACCGACTGCGACACTCCGTCGGCTTCTGCGAAGTGTCCTGCGATCGGGAACCCAGCCTCCACGTCGATGGTCTCGCTCGGCATCCCATGGTATAGAGCGAAGGGTGGACCGGCAGGGTTGGTGCCCTGCGTCTGGGTCGCGGCCATTACCCGATGGAATGCACGACCGAAGAAGTCAGTGAGCGAGTCCATCGGAACACGCTCGCGAACCACTGCAACAGGTTGTTCCAGGGTATGAACTTTTGTGGGTTGGGGTGCATTGTCATTCATTCCAATAGGGTGTCGGCCGGGAGTTAGCGGTGACAGGGCCTTACGACCCTATTCAGGCAGGGTTGCTGGCGGGACTTTAGACTCTGCTTCTGCCGGGTCTGGCTCGCCAAGATGGAGCCATGACTTCAACAGCGAGTGCAGACGTGTACGTGGTGTGGCTGCAAGACGTGGGAATAGCTGACGTGCCTTCGGTCGGAGGTAAGAACGCGTCACTCGGCGAGCTCACGCGTTCCCTCCTCGGGTCGGGTGTGCGGGTCCCCGACGGTTTCGCCACTACTGCGTCGGCCTACCGGGCCTTCATCGCCGTCAACGGCATTGAACCCGGCATTCGTGACACGGTCAACCGGTATCATGCTGGCGAGTCGACGTTGCGGGAAGCAGGAGAGACCATTCGGGCATTGATACTGGAAGGCGAATTTCCTGCAGACATCGCCGCCGAGATCACTGGGCACTATCGGGCGCTGTCTTCCCGGACCGGCAGGCCGTCAGCCTCGGTGGCAGTGCGTAGCAGTGCGACGGCAGAGGACCTCCCCGACGCAAGCTTCGCAGGTCAGCAGGAGACGTTTTTGAACATTTCGGGAGAACGCGAACTCCTTGAAGCCTGCAGACGGTGTTTCGCCTCGTTGTTCACCGATCGGGCGATCAGCTACCGGGAGATGAAGGGATTCGACCATGTGAGCGTCGCCCTGTCGATCGGCGTGCAGCTGATGGTGCGTTCGGATCTTGGTGCGTCGGGGGTGATGTTTTCCATCGACACGGAGTCAGGTTTTCCGCGCAGCGTGGTGATCAGCGCAGCCTGGGGCCTGGGAGAGACTGTCGTTCAGGGAAGTATCAACCCGGATAAATACCAGGTCTTCAAGCCGTTGCTTGCCACACCCCACTTTGTTCCGATCATCGAGAAGACGGTGGGCTCCAAGGAACGAAAAATGGTGTACAGCCGCGGTGGGCACGCACGCACGCGGACGATAGAAACGACCGATCTGGAGCGGGAGTCAATTGTACTTTCCGACCACGAGATCCTGACGCTGGCCCGCTGGGCTGTCTCGGTGGAGGAGCATTACGAGCGGCCGATGGATATGGAGTGGGCCAAGGACGGATCAACCGGGGAGCTCTTCATGGTCCAGGCCCGCCCGGAGACCGTTCAGGCGCAACGCAGCGAAACCACGTTCAACGTGTATCACCTGCGGGAGTCGGGGCGGCGTCTCCTCTCAGGCGCGGCCATTGGCGAGGCAATCGCACACGGCGACGCCTGTGTTGTGCTTGATGCGCAGGACATCGACAAGTTTCGGGACGGCGCCATTCTGGTCACCAGGATGACCGATCCGGATTGGGTACCGGTGATGAAACGGGCGGCGGGGATCGTGACCGATCATGGCGGTCCCACCAGCCATGCGGCGATTGTCAGCCGGGAATTGGGCGTACCAGCCGTGGTGGGTACCGGGAACGGAACCTCGCTGCTTGAGGATGGATCGGCGATTACCATCTCGTGTGCTGGCGGTGAGGATGGGGGAGTGTACGAGGGAACGCTCGCCTTTGAGGTGGAGGAAGTTGACCTCGGCGCCCTGCCGGAGACCAACACCGCGGTCATGGTCAATATCGCCAGCCCC
>NZ_ASZW01000280.1:22857-37697 GCF_000468215.1 Arthrobacter sp. CAL618
CTGCCTTCCAATGGTGGCGGCTCCCGGCGGCAGGCGTTGGCCTGGCACGGATGGAATTCATTATCAACAACCTCATTCGTATCCATCCGATGGCACTTGTTCACCCGGAATTGGTGACTGATCCCGACGAGATGGCGCAGATCAGGCAGCTCACCCGCGGTCATGACACTTTGCTTGAATACTTCGTTGACGTTCTCTCACGGGGCATCGCAAAAATCGCAGCCCCTTATTACCCGGGCCCGGTCATCGTCAGGCTCAGCGACTTCAAAAGCAACGAGTACGCCCATCTGATTGGTGGAAGCTATTTTGAGACCACAGAAGAGAATCCGATGCTGGGGTTCCGCGGGTCCTCGCGCTACTATGACGAGCGTTACCGGGAAGGATTTGCGCTTGAATGCCGCGCAATCAAGCGGGTCCGCGAGCAGCTTGGCTTTGCGAACGTCCTGGTGATGGTGCCGTTCTGCCGCACGCTCCGCGAAGCAGAGCTGGTCATCGAGGTAATGGCGGAGAACGGTCTGGTCCGGGGGGACGAAGGACTACAGATCTACATGATGTGCGAAATACCGTCAAACGTTATTCTTGCCTCGGATTTCGCCCGGCACTTTGACGGGTTTTCGATCGGTTCCAATGATCTGACACAACTGGTCCTTGGCGTCGACCGCGATTCGGAGCATTTGGCACAACTGTTTGACGAACGAGACGAGGCCGTCAAGTGGATGATCTCGCGTGCCATCGACAAAGCTCACGCGGCCGGAATAAAGATCGGCATTTGTGGACAGGGACCAAGCGACCACGAAGATTTCGCGGCGTTCCTGGTCGAGCAGGGGATCGACTCAATCTCGCTGAACCCCGATACTTTTCTCCGCACAGTCCAGGTCATCGCCGAGGCAGAGAAGTCACGAGTAGCTTCGAACCGCCAGACAGGTCAGAACCGCCAGACAGGGCAGTAGGGCAGCGCGGGCTTATGGGCGCTTATTCCAGCCTATGGGCGCTTATTCCAGCCCGGCACGCATAGCATCATCCAACCGACCGCCCCAGGCGAGCGGCGCAGCGATTCGGAACCGTCGCCCGCTGATGCTTTCGGGAACGATTCGAACAAAATGATCCTTCTTGCCGGCTTCCCAGGGAACGAGCAGACGGCCCACAGAGTTGAGCACCTCCGGAGTGCGGTCCAGCCTGTACGCGGGACCTTTAACAACGACACTCCAGGCGATAACTCCCTCCTTGTCTACTCCGTCCGCCTCCAGTGCAACCCGCTGGCCCAAAGCGGCGGCCAACTTGGAACCGTGGCCTGTCCGAAAGATGAAATCCCCGCCGTCGATTCTGTAGTTGATGGGGAAAATCTCGGGCTGCTCGTTGGCCCAGACTGCTAGCCGGCCGATCGAACCTCGTCGGAAGAGTTCCCAGCATTCTTCAGGGGAAAGGGTAGTGGTCCTGGGTATTTCAGCGCCGGTAGTCATGACCCCGAGCCTAGATTGATCTGCGGCCAACTCCTAGGGCCCAAAGACCCTTCAACGAGTGAGTTGGCCGCTGCCAGCCGCCTAGTCGTCATGCTTAACTTTATGAATCGGGGTAATCACCGTGGGACAGGGCAGATGACCAAGCACCCCGTGGGCAGTGGAGCCCAGCAGTAGCCGCCTGAAGCCTCCCCGACCGCGACTCCCGATCACAAGTAGGTGGGCGCCGGCTGCCGTTTGAACCAGGGCCGCAGCGGGTTTGGCGTCGGTCACCATCACCTTTCGCACGAGAAGCCCCGGGTAGTCCTCCCGGACGCCCGAAACGGTTTCAGACAACACGACCTGTTCCTCCTCCTCGAGGGCTTTGTCGAGGCTGGGCGAAAGGAGGCCCTTGTCGAGGAGATGGTTCGGCGTGTTCAGGGAATACACCACAATTAATTCCTGGTCATCCCGGTCGGCTTCGGCGGCGGCAAAGGCGACCGCCTGGGTGGATTCCTCCGAACCGTCGACGCCAACAACAACTCCCTTCCCGTTTCCCGCATGATCCCCAATGACTGCGACTGGGCAGGTGGCGGTTGCCGCGATCTGCAGAGCCCTATCCGTGAGGGTGCCACCCAGGTGGGCGCTGCCGGAGCCAACCACCAGCATTGACGCGTTGGCCGAGAATTCGCCGAGCGCCCCAGCGACACTGCCCTCCAGCAGCTTGGTGGTGATGTCGACGCCGGTGCTCCCGCGGACACGTTGTGCCGCGGTTTCCAGCACCTTCTGCCCGTTGTCCATCAGGCTCTCCGTCCAGGGGATCGCCTCGGTGACCCAGCGGTCGTCAACGACGTGCAGAATAATCAGCGGCACTCCATAACGATCGGCGCGAGCGGCGGCCCAGGTCACCGCCGCCTGACCACGAGCATTATCAGTGGTTGCAACGGCTATCGGTTTTGACGATTCCATGGTGGCCTCCCAGCGCGATGGTTAGGAGACCTACTGTCCTGCACCGCACCACAACCCGATAGGGCCCAAAGTCACGAGTACCGTGATCCGAAGGGGCAGCTGGGAGCACTACTTCAGCAAAGCCACATCAGAGACCAGATCGATGTGTGACTGCATCGCCGCCGCGGCCGCCGTCGGGTTCCCGGAACGGATCGCCTCGGCGATGATCCGATGCGACTTCAGTGACTGTTCGGGCCGCCCCGGCTGACTCAGTGACTCGATCCGGGTCTCCAATACCATCTCCGCGATGAACGCCATCAGTTGGGCCAGCACGGGGGAGTGGGCGGCGGAGGTGACCGCCTGATGGAACGACTCATCACCCTGGGTGCCCCGACCTCCCGCCGTCACCTCGGTGGCCATTGCTTCAAGGGCAGCGTCAATCGCCGCCAGGTCTGCTGCGGTCCGCCGGGAAGCGGCAAGGGCGGCCAGCTTCACCTCGAGGGTGCTGCGTGCTTCGGTGATCTCGGGCAGTCTGGTCTGATGCTCACGTAGCTTCCTGATCACCGTTGCCAGACTCGGCCGATACACCAGCACCGCCCCCGTGCCGTGCTGCACATCGATTACGCCCAGCACTTCGAGGGCCACCAGCGCCTGAGCCAGTGTCGCCCGCGAAACTCCTAGTTGTTCGGCAAGGATTCGCTCAGCGGGCAGGAGATCACCGGGCCCCAGTTGGGCGTCCTCGATGTAGACGAGGATCTGCTCGACCAGCTGCTCATAGAGTCGTGGCCGGGGTGCGCGGCCAAGCTGCCGTGGGTCGGGCAGTGCGTTCATCAGCGGTCCTCAACGTCAGTGGGGAGATGTCATGCCAGTTTAGGGGGCGAGCAGGTCACAATTGACAAATGGATCAGTGTCTAACAGTCTAGTCCAGTGCGCCGGTAACGTGCGTCACATCACACTTTCACTGGCGAAAGAAGACCTATGTCCGTCCCACTCCTCTCAATCATCATCCTGGCAGCGATGTTCCTCATCGCTACCTTGCTGCCCGTCAATATGGGTGCCCTCGCCTTTGTTGGCGCTTTCCTGCTGGGTGCAGTCTTCCTCGGCATGGAAACCGATGACATCATTGCCAACTTCCCCGGCGGCCTGTTCCTCACCCTGGTTGGCGTCACCTATCTCTTTGCGATCGCCCAAAACAACGGCACGATCGACCTCCTGGTCAGCGGAGCGGTCAAACTTGTCCGCAGCCGGGTGGCCCTGATCCCGTGGATCATGTTCGTCATCACGGGCGTCATCACCGCCGTCGGCGCGCTCGGCCCCGCAGCCGTAGCAATCATGGCACCCGTCGCGCTCGGTTTCGCGGCCAAGCACAAGATCAGCCCGCTGCTGATGGGCATGATGGTGGTGCACGGCGCACAGGCCGGCGGCTTCTCGCCCATCGCCGTCTACGGCGTCATCGTCAACGGCATTGTCGCCGACACCGGCTTCGACTACAGCCCCATGGCACTCTTCCTCTCCAGCCTCATCTTCAACTTCCTCATCGCCGTCGTCCTGTTCCTGGTTCTCGGTGGCCGGAAACTGTTCTCCGCCCGGGTCGAGCAGTTCGTCGAAAACGCAGCCGATGCCCGGATGCACGCCAGCGTGGGCGCTCGCGCCTCGGGTGCCGACGTCGACTTCCGTGGTACCGGGTCGGGCACCGACTCGCTCAAGGGCAAAGCCAAGCCAGCCAGCGACGGCGCCGTCGGCACCGAGAGCAAGCAGACTCTCGCGCAGTTCGCCACCATCGCCGGTCTGATCGTCCTCGCCGTCGTGGCGCTGGGCTTCAAGGTCGACGTCGGTTTCGTTGCCATCACCATCGCCGTCGCCCTCGCCTTGATCTCTCCACGGTCCCAAAAGGGTGCGGTCGAAAAAATCAGCTGGTCAACGGTGCTCCTGATCTGCGGCATGCTCACCTTTGTGGGTGTCCTGCAGGAAGCCGGAACCATCGAATACGTGTCCGACGGTGTCGCAAGCCTCGGCATGCCGTTGCTCGCTGCCCTGCTGATCTGCTACATCGGTGCAGTCGTCTCCGCGTTCGCCTCCTCCACGGCGATTCTCGCCGCGCTGATTCCGCTAGCCATCCCGTTCCTGGAATCCGGTGAAATCGGAGCGATCGGCGTCATCGCCGCCCTGTCCATCGCCTCCACCGTGGTTGACGTTTCCCCGTTCTCCACCAACGGTGCGTTGGTACTCGCCAACGCCCCCGAGGGCACTGACAGGGACCGCTTCTACAAGCAGATCCTCGCCTACGGCGGCATCATCGTCGTCGTCGGACCGCTGGTCGCCTGGCTGGTCCTCGTGGTGCCGGGCTGGCTCTAGGCCCTGAACGCCGGAACCGGACACCCCACTGAAAGGAAAAAGATCACCATGACCGACGTTATTACCAGCCCCGCAGAGCGGTCCGGCCCACTCGCCGGCACCCTCGTGGTGGACCTTAGCCGAGCCCTGGCAGGACCCCACGCTGCAATGATGCTGGCCGACCTTGGTGCCCGCGTGATCAAAGTGGAGAACCCCGGTTCCGGCGATGACACCCGCGGCTGGGGCCCACCCTTCGTGGGGCCCGAGGACAACCCGCAGGCCACCTATTTCCTGTCCTGTAACCGGAACAAGGAATCGATCGCCCTGGATCTGAAGAGCGACGACGGGAAGAAGGTCCTGACCGCCCTGCTGGAACGGGCCGACGTCGTCGTCGAAAACTTCCGGCCGGGCGTCCTGGACCGCCTGGGATTCTCGACCGAAGCAATGCACCAGCTCAACCCCCGCCTAGTCGTCCTCTCCATCACCGGGTTCGGGCACGACGGACCAGAATCCAGCCGGAGCGGGTACGACCAAATCCTGCAGGGCGAGGCAGGCCTGATGTCACTCACCGGGCCCAGCCCGGATGATCCGCAACGCGTCGGTGTGCCGATCGCTGACCTCCTCTCCGGGATGTACGGGGCGTACGGCGCACTGGCGGCACTGCTGGAAAGGGAAAAAACCGGTAAGGGCCAGGTGGTTCGGACCTCGCTGCTTGCCGCGCTGGTCGGTGTCCACGCGTTCCAGGGCACCAGGACCACTGTCGCCGGCGAGGTGCCGAAGGCGCAGGGCAACCACCACCCGTCCATCGCACCCTACGGCCTCTTCAACTGCGACGCCGGGAAGGTCCAGATCAGCGTCGGTAGCGAGAAGCTGTGGCAAAAGTTCGCCACAACCTTCGGGCTCGACGCCGACCGCGCCGAGTTCGCCAGCAACGGTGATCGTGTGCGTAACCGCGACCTGCTGATCGGCGAGATCGAACAGGCTTTCGCCGCGTACGAGTCGGAGCCCCTGCTGGCAAAGCTCAACGAAGCCGGCATTCCGGCGGGCAAGGTCCGGTCCCTCGATGAGGTGTACGAGTGGGAGCAGGTGAAGTCGCAGGGCCTGCTGATCGACGTCGAGCACCAGTTGCTGGGCAAGGTCAGCCTCCCCGGCCCCCCGTTGCGGTTCTTCGATGGCTCCGAGCAGGAGACCACCAACTCAAGCCACACCGCGCCTCCGCTGCTGGACCAGGATGGTGCCGACATCCGGCGCTGGCTGGACAACGCGCTGGCGAAGGACTCCTAGCATGACGACGACCCAGCCGGTGCGCCATCTCACGGCAGCGGAACTGATTGAGGTGGTTCTTGATCCGGGTACCTTCACCGCCTGGGATAAACCTGTGCCCGGCCCGCACCCGGACGCGGGGTACGAGCGGGAGCTGCAGGCCGCCCAGGAGAAGAGCGGCGTGGACGAGTCGGTCATCACCGGCGAGGGCCTGATCCGCGGCCGCCGCGTGGCAGTGATCGTATCCGAGTTCCGGTTCCTTGCCGGTTCCATCGGGCTGGCGGCCGCCAATCGGATTGTCGAGGCAGTCGAACGGGCCACCCGGGAGGAACTTCCGCTGCTCGCCGGGCCCGCATCCGGCGGCACCAGGATGCAGGAGGGCACCCTCGCGTTCCTGTCGATGGTGAAGATTTCGGCTGCCGTGCGCACCCACCGGCGGGNCGGGCGCGGTTGCCGTACCTGGTGTATCTGCGGCACCCGACCACCGGCGGCGTCATGGCGTCCTGGGGCTCCCTCGGCCACGTGACCGTCGCTGAACCTGGCGCGTTGCTCGGCTTCCTTGGCCCGCGGGTCTACGAGGCGCTGTATGGCACCCCGTTCCCCGAGAACGTGCAGATCTCCGAGAACCTGTACGACAAGGGGCTCATTGATGCGGTCGTCCCTCCGGAGCTGCTCCCCGAAATCGTCGACCGCGCGCTGAACGTTCTGACGCAGCAAGCAACAGCACCGGTGCCACCTCCGGCGACCCTCGACGTCTTACCCTCCCCGGTGGACGCCTGGACCTCCATCGAGATTTCCCGCAACCGGCGTCGCCCCGATCTGCGGAGACTGCTCAGCTGGGCCGCCCAGGATGTACTGCCGCTCAACGGCACTGGCCAGGGCGAAAAGGATCCCGGCCTCCAGCTGGCGCTTGCCCGTTTCGGCCACCAATCGTGCGTGGTGTTGGGCCATAACAGGTCCCGGGTGGCACCGGAAAGCTCAATGGGTCCTGCGTCGCTGCGCGAGGCGCGACGAGGCATGAAACTGGCCGAAGAACTTGGCCTGCCATTGCTGACCGTGATTGATACCGCTGGCGCCGCACTGTCCAGAGAGGCGGAGGAGGGTGGTCTTGCGGGCGAAATCGCCCGATCGCTTTACGACCTCATCGGCTTGCAGTCACCAACGGTTTCGGTGCTGCTCGGACAGGGCGCCGGCGGGGGAGCGCTGGCGCTCCTCCCTGCGGACCGTACCATCGCCGCCCACCACGCCTGGCTGTCACCGTTGCCACCCGAGGGGGCCAGCGCGATCATGCACCGGAGCACCGAGTTCGCGCCGGCACTGTCCGAAGCGCAAGGAGTCAATGCAGCGTCGTTGCATGCCAACGGGCTGGTCGACCACCTGGTTGACGAGCGCGATGACGCCGCCGAGGAAGCCAAGGCGTTTTGCCTCCGGATGGGAGCAGCTATCGAGTACGAGCTGTCGTCTCTGGCAGGGGAATCCATTGACACCCTCCTGACCCGGCGGGCCGCCAAGTATCGCGATCTGGGGCCCCGATTGGCTGCTCCGACGGGTTAGCAGGGACGCCTGGGTACGCTTCTCAAGTGCGGTGGGAAACACCCGGTGGGGTACGCTGAATCGACACCCACAACCTGGAGACGACCATGCAACTCGACGCCTCAGAGCTGACCCCAGTCATCAACCGCCTCAAGCGCGCGCAGGGCCAATTGGCTGCTGTCACCCGCATGCTTGAGGAGGGTAAGGACTGCAAGGACGTCATCACCCAGTTGGCTGCCGTGTCGAAGGCTTTGGACCGTGCAGGGTTCGCGATCATTGCCACCGGGCTGGAGCAATGTCTTACCAGCGACGATGCCACCATGGACAAAAAAGATCTCGAAAAGTTGTTCCTGTCCCTCGCCTAACCGGCCCTGCACGTCACACGGCGCCCGGGGGCCGTCCGCTATTGCGGGCGGGCGGTTTGGATGGCATAGTTCGGACGGTGCGGGGCGCCGCAGAGCTCTCGCGCTGCCCGGTCTCGACCCCCACACTGACTCAACGGTGAGGTTTCATGTCCCACAGCAGCAGGCGCGGTCCGGTCGATCCTCCCGTTCGAGCTACCGCCCAGCAGGATGCCGTCCAGAGTCCCTCCCTGGCAGACCTTCTCGGCCGCACCGCTGATGGAGATCAGGAGGCTTTCGCTGCCCTGTACAGGCAGACCTGCAAACGGGTCTACGGGCTGGTGCTGCGGGTGATCCAAAATGCAGCAATTGCGGCGGAAGTGGTGCAGGAGGTGTATCTGATGCTGTGGGCGTCGTCGGGCCAGTTCGACGCCGATCGAGGCTCTCCCCATAGCTGGATTTTGACCCTCGCTCACCGGCGCGCCGTCGACCGGGTGCGTAGCGAGCAAAGTTCTGCCGGACGTGACGCGGCGTACAGCCTGCGGTCAGCGGCAGTCCGACCGGACAGCGTTGAAGAAACGGTGCACCACACCCTGATGTCAGAGAGCGTCAGAAAGTGTCTTGGATCCCTCACCGACCGGCAGGCAGAGGCCATCAGCCTGGCCTACTACGGCGGAATGACCTATGTCGAAGTCGCTGAGACGCTACAGATCAAGCTTCCCACCGCCAAATCGCGGATTCAGGCAGGGCTGACCCGCCTGCGGGACGCCATGGAAGCCGACGGCTACGACGCCCTCTCCCGGTGAGCAGGAAGAAAGACAACCTTATGGACCCATACCTTCAACAGTGGTTCACGCGCCTGGCCGTCATGACGTCCGGGCTTGACCTCAACTCGGTCTGGGACAACTACACAGAAATCGGTGGCACCTGCGACATCGTCGAGTTCAAGGCGTACATTCACGGCCTGATGCAGCTCGAGCAATTCCAGCGGGACATGGTCTCCCACGCAATTAACGAGATGCTCGATGACAAGGATTCACCAGTGCGCCGTGCGGCGTACACAACCGACGACGTTTCCCTCGCCACAGGTGTCCCCACCGAAAGCAGCTTCGAAAGCCTGACCGATCCAGCGCTGCGACGCCTGACGACGACGGCGGCTGCCCTGTTCCCGGTCAACCAGGCCGAATCGCTGCGGCTACAGTCGTTGCATCGGACCGGGCTGATGGGGTCGGCTCCCGAGGAGCGATTCGACCGGATCACCCGACGGGCACAAGAGCAGTTTGGTGTCAGCTCTGCCTCGATTGCCCTGATCGGCCAGCACCGCCAGTTCATCAAATCGGTGACGGGTCCCATCGGTGAGAATGTCCCGCGCCGGATTTCCTTCTGTGACCAGACCATTCGCAGCGAACGGGTGATGGTGGTGCGTGATGCGCTGGCGGACAGCAAATTCCGGAACAATCCACTGGTGCAACTGAAACCGCACATCAGGTTTTATGCAGGATATGCGCTGCGTGGCCCCGGTGGTTGGCCGGTCGGCACGCTGTGCATCATCGATGACCGTCCGCGAGACTTCTCGGCGGCCGATGAGCTGGCCTTAAAGCAGTTGGCCGCCGAAGCCCAGAACCAGATGGAGATGAATCGGTCCTAGGACTCCAGCGGCCAACAGCCTGTCCGGGCTACTTCGCGGGAGCCATCGACATGGGCAGAACCCGCCGCATGACATCTGACAGCGTAATGACGCCGATGAACTTGCCATCGTCCATCACGGCCGCAAGCTGAACACTCGCGCTCCGGATCTGAGCCAACGCCTCATAGACCGGAACATCGGCCTCCAGCAGGAAGGCTGCACCGGCCAGCTCACGGACCTGGCGATCCGCTGGCTCGAGGAGCGTGTCCCGAACGTGGATCACCCCGGGAGGAGTACCGGCGTCGCCCTGCACGAGGATACGGAGGTGCTTCGACCGCGCCGCCGCTTCCTGGACATCGGCCATCGTGGCAGTGTCCGGCACCACCGTGGGCGCGCCGCCGGGAGCGATGAGTGAGCGAACCGTGAGGCTTTCCAGTTCCAGCGCACCCGACAGCTGCGTCTGGTAGGACGCCTCGAGTGCCCCAGTTGCAGCGGAATGCTCGACCAGGTGACGAATCGACCCGGCGTCCAACCCGCCGGCCGCAGCCCGGTTCACAGGTGTGACACCGCTGGCAGCGACGAGGCGGTTCGCGATGGCATTGACCCAGACCAGCAGAGGCCGGACGAGCCAAATGAAACCGCGTGACGGCAGCCCGATGAGCTTGGCAGACCGCTCGGGGTGGGCAATGGCCCACGACTTGGGCGCCATTTCTCCTACGACGAGGTGAAGGAAGGTCACAAACAGGAGGGACAGCCCAAACGCTGTACCGCCGGCTATTGCCTCCGGGATGCCCCAGGATGCGAGTACCGGACCCAACCAGGCGTCAACAGCCGGTTTGGTGATCGCGCCGAGAGCAAACGTGCAGGCGGTAATTCCCAGCTGGGCACCCGCAAGCATGATGGTGAGTTCGTTGATACCCCGCAGCGCGGCACGCGCTGAACGGTTGTTGGCCGCCTCGGCTTCAAGCCGGTAGCGGCGTGCACCCAACAGGGCGAATTCGATCACGACGAAGAATGCACTAAGGACGATGAGTAGCACCGTTACCAGGGTTACGATCATCGGGTTTCCTCACTGGTTTCATCAGCTGCGTCGGTGCGGCGCTCAGCGCGCTCACCGGCGTCGGCGTTCTCTGGGGTGAGCTCGATCAGCCGCACCAGTAACTCGCTCGGTACATGCCGGGTTACTTCGAGGACTTCGACGTCGAGCACACGGCGGACGGGCTCATCCTCGACCAGGTCGCGGGGATCGTCGGGGAGAACCACAGTGACTGTTTCGCCGACGGCCGGCAGTTCGCCGCGAACGGCGATCAGCACACCCGAGATCGTCTCGTAGTCGCCCTCGGGCAGTTCGTGCCCGATAGCGCGCTCCACCTCATCGACGTGCACGTCACCACTCATCCGCCAGATGAAGTCCTCTTCGGACTCGATCGTGGGTGGTGCTTCGTCGTCGTGCTCGTCGGTGAGTTCACCGACGAGTTCCTCTGCAAGATCCTCGACGGTGATGACGCCGGTGAAGCCGCCATACTCATCGATCACGCAGGCAAGCTCGTTGCGGGAGTTCATCAGCTGCTCCAGCGCATTGGGCAGGGACATCAGGGTCGGCAGCACCAGCGGCGGGTGCATGACCGCCGTCACCAGGGTGTCGTCGCTGATGCTTGCCGGCAGAATATCCGCGAGCTGGACGACGCCGAGGGGTTCCTCGGTTTCGGACACCACGGGATAGCGGGTGTGGGCATCGGCCATCAGGGTGCGCACATAGCCCACCGTTGCCTCGGGCCCGACGGTGCCGACCTGTGACCGCGGAATCATCGCGTGTTCAATATCCCGGTCGGGGAAGTCGAGGATACGGTCAATCAGCATCGACAGTTCTTCGGGCAGGTCACCACTCTGGCGGGAATCGGCCACAATGCGGTCCAGATCCTTCGCAGTTGCGGTGGTATCGACGTCGTGGACTGGTTCAACCCGGACGAGCCGCAGCAGGGCGTTGGCCGAGTGGTCGAAGATCGTGATCAGCCAGCCGAACGCGGCAAGGTAGATCGTGGTTGAGCGAGCCAGTCCGCGCGCCAGCGGCTCAGCATTGGCGATGGCCAGGTTCTTCGGATACAGCTCACCGAAGATCATCTGGACAACTGCCGCAACAACGAGGGCCAGTACCGTGCCGATTGAGATACCCAGGGCGGCCGGCAAACCGGCCCCGCCGAGCAGGACACCCAGTGACTCACCGACCAGCGGTTCAGCCACGTAACCAATCAGTAGACCGGTGACAGTGATGCCCAGTTGGGCGCCCGACAGCATGAAGGACGTTCGCTTGGTGACCTTCAGGGCCCGTTGGGCAGAGACATCGCCGGCTTCGGCCAGGACCGCAAGCTTGGTCCGGTCGACCGACATGTAGGCAAATTCCTGGGCCACGAAATAGCCGTTGGCGGCAATGATGGCGAGGATGATGATGATGCCCAGTAAGAGGGTGAGCAGGGTGATCGTCATTTAGTTGACCCCCCGCAGTCGGCCGGCGTGAACCCACGGCCGAGACTTGATTCAGGATTCAGATTGAAAGAACAACAATGACTGGGGTCATCAGAGGACCCCGGTTGCGTACGCAGTTAGACCAGCACCTTTAGCAGTCTTGGAAACATTGACATAACCACTATACCGAGAGCCCTGCGACGGCCAGTAACCTACTACCCGGTGGCCGCGTTCGACCTTCCGCCGGAGCAGGGAAGAATAGGACTGTGAGTGAGGCAGGGCAGTTCATCGACACCGCGCTGCAGCGCGAGGCGACGTGGGAGCGGGCCGACGATCGGGGTAGCGGGGGCCTGCGGATTTATGGGGCGTCGGTAGGCGCGGTCCGGGGCGCCGTCCGGGATGCCTTCCGCCGCTACCGCGGGCTGGAGCACGACGCCGTGCTGGCGCTCAGTTCGGAGCTGTGGGCGGTAGCGGTGTTTGAACGCCGGTTGGCGGCCATCGTGGTGCTGCAGTCGAGACTGGCACTCCTTCAGGTGACAGACCTGACCCGGGTGGAGGGATTTCTGCGGCAGGGGGGCAGGCCGGAGTTGGTCGATCCGCTGGCCATCGACGTGGTGGGTCCGTTGACCGACCGGCTGAACCAACGTGACGGGGACCGTGCAGCAGTGATACTGGACCGGTGGGCGACCGACGTCGACCCCTGGCTCGGCCGGGCGGCGCTCCTCTCGTCGCTCCGCCCCTTGCGTACCGGCGGTGGCGACTGGGACGGCCTGGTGCGGCGGGTCAAAGCCGCGAGAGCAGCAAACCGTGAGGGGGCCGGGCGCGACGTCGTCGGCGAGGCAATCGAGCTGATCGCCAGGGAACTGGCCACAGCCCGCCCGGAACTGGCCGTGCCACCGGTGTAGCGCGCCCACCGCAACAGCCGCGGAACGCGTCATAGACTGGTGCTGCGGCGGCCCCGGGTTGGGGCCAGCCACCCACCGCAGTCCAGCAAAGGTGCTCCTTCATGCCAGCTTCCTACTATCGCCCGCTGGGCGAAGGCAGTTTCGAATCCACCATCCACGCGCAGGGTGCCTGGAACCCCGAAGAACAACACATGGCGCCAGCGGCCGGGTTGCTGGCTCACTGCCTCGAGCAGTGCAGTCCTCGACCTGACCTGCGGATGGCGCGACTCAGCTTCGACATCCTTGGCATGATCCCCGGGGGCACGTTCGATGTGCTGGTCAAGGTCATCAGACCGGGCAAGACCATCGAACTGCTGGAGGCGGAGATGGTCTCCGGCGGACGGACGGTGATCCGTGCCAAAGCCTGGCGCCTGGCGAAGGCCGACAGTGCGGCGGTTGCGGCAATCGAGGACGCACCTATGCCCGGCCCTGACCAGGCGGGCCCCTTTGCGGACATGACCGCCTGGCCCGGGGGATTTATCGAGTCCCTGGAGTTTCGGGTCGTCGAGGGTCATCGCCCGGGCCGGGGCCGGGTCTGGTTGCGTACCCCACATCAGATGGTTGAAGGCACTCCGACAGCTGATCTGGTGCGGCTGATCGGCCTGATTGATACAGCGAACGGGGTGTCGGCACGGGTTCCTCCCGGACCGGGCAGCTGGATGTTCCCCAACCTTGACCTGCAGGTCCACCTGTACCGCGAACCGGCGGGGGAGTGGCTGGGCCTGGAGACGAGCGTCAGTTTCGGTGCTGACGGGATTGGGCTGACCTCCGCGGTGTTGCATGACACCACGGGTCCCTTCGGCCGGGCTGAGCAGATCCTCACCATCCGGAAGCTGTAACGACGCCCTGCCAACGGCCGCACTGCAACTAGGGTTGATACGAGTTATACCTGTCGATTCAAAGGAGCAGCACGATGGAATACCGCAAGCTTGGCAACAGCGGCACTGCAGTGTCGGCGTACGCCCTGGGCACGATGACGTTCGGCGCGGAGGCCGACGAAGCGACTTCCCACCAGGTCCTCAGCGCCTACGCGGCCGCTGGCGGCAACTTCATCGACACCGCCGACGTGTACACAGCTGGCGCGTCCGAGAGGATCATCGGTTCCTGGCTGGCCAAGAACCCCACGGAGCGCGACCAGATGGTCCTCGCGTCAAAGGGACGTTTCCCGATGGGAGATGGCGTCAACGATATTGGCCTGTCCCGCCGTCACCTGCGCCGGGCGCTGGACGACTCACTGGCCCGGCTTGGCGTCGACCACATTGACCTGTACCAGGTGCATTCGTGGGATCCACTCACCCCGCTGGAGGAGACCCTGGGTTTCCTCGAGGATTCGATCCGCAACGGCAAGATCGGCTACTACGGATTCTCCAACTATTCCGGCTGGCAAATGACCAAGGCCGTCTGGCTGGCTAAGGCCCACGGCTGGAACGCGCCGGTCACCCTGCAACCCCAGTACAGTCTGTTGGTCCGCGAGATCGAGTCGGAAATTGTTCCGGCAGCGCTCGACGCCGATATCGGCCTCCTGCCCTGGTCGCCGCTGGGCGGTGGCTGGCTCACCGGAAAGTACCAGCGGGATACCTCTCCCACCGGCGAGACGCGGCTGGGCGAGAACCCCGAGCGCGGCATGGAAGCCTGGAAGGAACGCAACGCCAAGGAGCGCACCTGGCGCATTATTGACACCGTCGTAGACATTGCAGCTGAGCGGGAGGTCACGGCATCGCAGGTGGCCCTCGCCTGGGTGGCCCAGCAGCCAGCTGTCACCTCGGTCATCCTGGGGGCACGGAACACCGATCAGCTCACCGACAACCTGGGCGCCGACTCGGTGACCCTGAGCGCAGCCGAGGTCGACAGGCTTTCAACGGTCAGCGCACCGGAGGTCTCCGACTACCCCTACGGTGTGCCGGGCCAAGAGCAGCGCAGCCGCAAGATTGACGGCGGGCGCTAACCACCC
>NZ_ASZW01000281.1:0-1181 GCF_000468215.1 Arthrobacter sp. CAL618
CGGGTGGAGGAGGGCTGCCGCGTCGAAGCCGGGGACCGTGGAGCAGCTCTCATCGGCCAGCTCGATCAGGTCGGCAGTACTGACGTGCTGGTGCCTGAACCGGGCGGTCCAGTCGCGAAGCATTCCGAAAAAGAGCTCGTCGCCGGCGGCGATCCTCAAGGCGTGGAGCGCCAGGGCGCCGCGTTTGTAAACCCGGTCGTCGAACATGTCCGAGCCGCCGGGATCACCAATGATCAGATCCTCCGGTTCTGTGGCGAGCGCACGCCACGCCTCGGTGGCCCGTTGCGAAGTGGAAAGGGACCCCGACCTTTCTGACCACAGCCATTCGGCGTAGCAGGCGAAGCCCTCGTGCAGCCAGATATCCTGCCAGGCACTCACCGTCAGGGAGTTACCGAACCACTGGTGGGACAGTTCGTGAGCGATGAGCCGCTGAGATTCCCACTCGGTGGTGAGATGGTTGCTGCCCAGAATCGACAACGACTGCGCTTCCAACGGAATCTCCAATACATCGTCAGCTACCACCACGGTGTACGCATCAAACGGATAAGGGCCGAAGAGTTCGGTGAAGGCGCTGATCATCTCGTGCTGACGCGAGAGTGCGCGGCGTGCCGCGTCCCGCAGGCCCACGGGTGCGGCAGTGAACTGCGGCACGGGGGTGGTGCTGGACCGCTCCAACTGGTAGCGGCCAATCTGGACTGTGGCCAGATACGTGGCCATCGGCTCTGGCTGGTCATACACCCAGGTGCCGCGACTCGCTTTTGGCGTATGGGATACCAGCCGGCCATTGCAGATGGCACGGTAGTTCGCGTCGGTGGTGACAGCCATCCGGTAGGTGGCTTTGTGGCTGGGATGGTCATTGCACGGGAACCAGGACGGGCTGCCGGTGGGCTGCCCGGCAACGAGGACGCCGTCAGTGAGCTCCTCCCAGCCCACCTCGCCCCAGGTGCTTCTGGTGGGTTTGGGGTTTCCGCCGTACTTGATGTCGAGGGTGAATTCCTGACCCCCGCCGATGGGTTCACCCGGGGTGACGATCAGCCGGGATCCTCGCGTGCTGAAGCGCTGGACCTGGCCGCCGCTGAGGGTCACCTTGGTGACTTTCAACCCCGCCAGGTCCAGCTCAATCCGCTCCAATGACTGGGACGAGGGGCCGGCGGCGCGGCCGGTGATGACGGCGCGGGCGG
>NZ_ASZW01000281.1:1190-4631 GCF_000468215.1 Arthrobacter sp. CAL618
GTCGGTTGCTCGCCAGCCGGTAGTCAAGGTCAAGGTCGTAGTGCAGGGCGGCCCAGTCGGCGGTCCCGTGCCCGGGGGTATAGGGGTCGAGCGTGTCACCGATGCGTGCGACGACGCTTCTGATGGCTTCCCTCATGGGGCAACCGCCGGGCTTTTCCACGGGCTGACCGGGTTGCCGATCCAGTAGCTTCCCGCTGGCACTGTCTCGCCGCGCATTACCAGCGACGCCGGTCCAACCGTCGATCCGCTAGCCAGGCAGGCGGCAGGAAGTATCACTCCGTGGGGTCCCATGGTTGCGCCATCCTTCAAGGTTACGGTGTCCATGGACATCACCCGGTCATGGAAGAGATGGGTCTGGATGACGCACCCGCGATTGACTGTGCTGCTGTCACCAAGGGTTACCAGGTCGGCTTCCGGCAGCCAATAGCTTTCGCACCACACGCCGTGGCCGATCCTGGCTCCCAGGGCCCTTAACCACCAGACGAGTGCGGGAGTGCCGCTGGCCGCCCGGGCAAACCAGGGGGCGGTAACCGTTTCGATGAAGGCGTCGACAACCTCGTTCCGCCAGATGAACGAACTCCAGAGGGGGTGTTCACCCGCACTGATTCGGCCGACCAGCAACCATTTGACGGCGACCGCGCTGACGGCCGCCACCGTCCCGGCCGTCATCATGACCAGCCCGCCGAGGAGTGCAGCAACCAGGTAGCCCCACTGCCCGGCAATGGCGTCGAGCCCCACGAGCACCAGCACGGCGATCACCACGGTCAGCAGCGTTGCGGCGAGCCGGCACACCTCCCATGCTCCCCTTGCCACCTTCAACCGTCGTGGTGGGTCGAAGGTTCGGGTCTGATCGGCGTCCATCTGGGTGCGGCGCAACCGGACCGGCGGGCTTCCCAACCAGGACGTACCGGCTTTGGCCTTGGCGGGGGTGGCGGACAGCACCGCCACCAGCGAGTTTTTGGGTACCCGGCGGCCCGCGGCGGTCATCCCCGAATTGCCGAGGAACGCTCGCTTACCGATTTTCGCCGGCGCCACCTTCATCCAGCCCCCACCGAGTTCGTAGGATGCGACCATCGTGTCATCGGCGAGGAAAGCGCCGTCGCCAATGGTGGTCATTTTCGGAACCAACAGCACAGTCGAAATCTCGACGTTCTTGCCGACCGTAGCGCCAAGAAGTCGCAGCCACACCGGCGTGAACAGGCTCGCGTACACGGGGAAGAGCAGATCGCGGGCCAGGTCAAGGACTCGTTCGGTGGCCCAGACCTGCCAGCCCACACGGCTCCGGACCCGGTGATACCCCTCCCGCAGCCCGATCCCGAGTAGTCTGACGGCTGCCAGGATCAGGATCATCGTTGCCACAAACCAGAGCAGGCCAGCGATGGGCACCGACCAGGCGAGTTGTGGCAGGGCGTCGGACAGTCCTGCGGTGCCGCGCAGGGCGGTGAGGATCGGCAGGGCAGCAATGGCGGCGGCCAGATAGGGGATGCCGGAGAGGATGCCCGAGGCGGCGGCGAATGCCGGGAAGCTGAGGGTGACCGACGGCGACGACGCCGGAGCATCGGGCCAGATGGGCTTGGCTTTGCCGATCCGGGTGGCAGGGGACCCAGCGTACTGCTGGCCGGGTCGTACCTTGCCCAGGACCGCCGAACCCGGGGCAACCTGTGAGTCGGCGCCCACCCGGGTGCCGGGCATCAGCGTGCTCCTGGTGCCGATGAGGGCTCGCTCCCCGACGCTGATCCTGCCGATGTGGACCAGGTCGCCATCAATCCACCAGCCCGAAAGGTCCACCTCGGGTTCGACGGAGCTGCCGCTGCCCAGATGAAGCATTCCGGTGACCGGGGGGACCGAGTGGAGGTCGACGTCGCGCCCAATCTTTGCCCCCAGCGCCCGGGCGTAGTAGGTGACCCACGGTGCGCTGGCAAGACTGACTGCGGCTGCCATGTCCGCGATTTGTTCGGCAAGCCAGAGTTTCAGGTGCACCCTGCCGCTGCGGGGGTAGCTTCCCGGCTGGACCCCGCGTAGCAGGATCCTCGCGGCGATAACCGAAATCCCCATCCGCCCCAGCGGGCTGACGAACACGATCCAGCTGGCAAGGATCCACCCCCAGGACAGCGTGGTTGTCGCTGCGATCCCGGAGATCACGAGAACCTGATTGATGATCATCAGGTAGGTCAGCCAGCGCATCCCCACCAGCATGAAGAGGGGAATGCCCATCAGCGTCTGGAAGATCTGGGCTTTGCGGGTGGTGCGGGCGACGTTCCGCTCAATCCTGATCGTGCCGCCGACCGGTTCCGATCCTTTCACCATGTCAATCAACGCGCCCACCCNCCCGCGGGTGGGCGTAAATGTCGGCAACCGTGACCGTCGGATACTGCTGCCGCAGGGCGGACACCAGCTGCGCCGCAGACAGGCTGCCGCCACCGTGGGCGAAGAAGTCCGCATCCAATCCCGACGCCGGGACGCCGAGTACTGCCGTCCACTGGTCCACCACCCACTGGGCTTCGTCGTCGAGGGCCGGGGCGTCGTCGTCGTTGTGCTGGGCGAGGGGCCAGGGGAGCGCCGACCGGTCCACCTTTCCGCTGGTTTTGGTCGGCAGGGAATCGGTTTCGCTGAGCATCGGAATCAGCGCCGCGGGCAGCGAACCAGCAAGCTCGGAGCGCAGCTCCGGCAGGTCCAGCGGTGCTCCGGCGGCGACGAGATAGCCCACCAGTATCTGGTTGCCGGCGGCGGTGGTCTGCACTGCGGCTGCGGCACCTGCGACGCCGGGCAAGGACTGCAGGGCGGCGTCGACTTCGCCGAGTTCGATCCGTCGGCCGCCGAGCTTCACCTGTTCATCGGCGCGTCCCATAAATTCGAGCCCCACCGGGTCAAACCTGACCAGGTCCCCGCTGCGATAGGCGCGGTCCCAACCCAGCGACGGCATGGGAGCGTATTTTTCCTTGTCCTTCTGCGGATCGAGGTAGCGGGCCAGCCCAACCCCGCCGATAATCAGCTCACCGACCTCGCCGGCGGCCACCGGAAGACCTGAACTGTCGACGACGGCGAGATCCCAGCCGTCCAGGGGGAGCCCAATGCGCACCGGTCCTGGACCGCCGAGCAGAGCGGCACAGGCGACGACGGTCGCCTCCGTGGGGCCGTAGGTGTTCCACAGCTCCCGGTCCTCGGTCGCCAGCCTTGCTGCGAGCTCGGGTGGGCAGGCCTCTCCGCCGAAGATCAGCAGTCTGACGGCTTCGAGAGATTCGACCGGCCACAGGGCGGCAAGGGTAGGAACCGTCGAAACCATGGTGATGCCGTGGGTGATCAGCCACGGACCGAGATCCATGCCCGAACGCACCAGGGCGCGCGGGGCCGGCACCAGGCAGGCGCCGTTGCGCCAGGCCAGCCACATCTCCTCGCAGGAGGCGTCGAAGGCGACGGAGAGTCCGGCGAGGACCCGGTCGG
>NZ_ASZW01000282.1:0-2449 GCF_000468215.1 Arthrobacter sp. CAL618
CGGCGTCGACAAACGCCGCCGCCGAGCGGTGCGACACTGCAACACCCTTGGGTGTTCCGGTGGAGCCGGAGGTGAAAATGATCCAGGCGTCGTCGTCGGGGGTCGGCATCCTCGGTGCAGGGAAAGGAGCTTTCCGCCCCTTTTGAACCACCGGTTTGCGCCCCGCGCGCAGGATGCCTGCGACCTTCGCTTCGGAGAACACAAGTTTGGCGCGTTCGTCGGGGTCGTCGGCGTCCACCGGGACGTAGGCTGCCCCGATCATGAGGATCGCGAGGATGGCGATGTAGAGCTCGGCGGTTCCGGACGGAATACGAACGCCGATCCGGTCGCCAGCACCCAGCCCGGCCAGGTGAAGCTTTTTCCCCATCGCCCTGACACTCGAGAGCAACTCGGCGTAACTGAGGCTGGTGGTGCCGTCGTCGAGCGCTGAGGCGTCGGGAAACGAGTCAGCAGTGGCGGTGAGGATATCAATCAGGGTGCGCGGCTGCGGGGCCGCTGACCGGCGGGAAAGTTGGGGGGTATGCGGCGTCACCAGATAAGTGTCCCATCCGGAATCGGGACTCGTGGCGGCTACACGCCGTCGTCGGTCACAAACCGAATCACACGAAAACCAGGTACGTCACGACGGTGATCAGGCCGGTCAGTGCGGCACCCCAGGCGAGGTCCACGGCGATCAGGACCGCTGGCCACCGTTTCAGTGTCGAGGCATTGGTGAGGTCATAGGTCGCATAGGCGAAAAAGCCCAGCGCCCCACCGTAGCCCAACGCTGCCAACCATGACTCGGCGGCCAATGCGGGCTGAACAGCGAAGAGCACGATGCCCGCTACATAGATTAGGTAGAACGCTGCCGCATAGAGAAAATTGGGTTTGTCGGCAAGCTGGTCGCCGAGATGCCGACGATAAAATTTGCTCATCGATTTGAGCCACACGGCGTCCAGCAGCAGGAATGTCGCTGCGGCAACCAGAAACTGCAGGAAGATCATGGACAGGAGCCTAACCCAGATGACCGGTGCCGACCTGTTCGTGGTGCGCCGTACCGCCTCGGCCGGCGCCGCCGCTGACCTGGCGGAGGGCATCACCTTGCTGCGCGCTGTGGCGGCGGGGGAGCGTCCCGCTACGCTGCGACTCTATCGGCCGGAGCCCACCGTGGCGTTCGGGCAACGCGACACCCGGTTGCCGGGTTTCCCTGCCGCCGAAGAGGCTGCACGGGCACTGGGGTTTGAGCCGCTCGTGCGCCGGGCGGGCGGCAGGGCCGCGGCCTATCATCGTGGCTGCCTGGTGATCGATCATGTCGAGCCGCAGACTGACGCCGTCGCCGGGTCGCGGAACCGCTTCTCCGGATTCGGTGAACTACTCGCGTCAGCGCTGCGCTCGGTGGGAGTGACCGCGGCGGTGGGTGAAATTCCCGGCGAGTACTGTCCCGGCGAATACAGCGTGCACGGCATTGGCGATGACGGTCGGCGCGTGAAGCTGGTGGGGACAGCCCAGCGGGTGGTCGCCGGAGCCTGGCTCTTTTCCTCGGTAATTGTGGTGGAAGACTCGGCCCCGATCCGGGAAGTGTTGACCTCGTCGTACGCGGCGATGGGACTGGACTGGGACCCGGCCACGGCTGGCGCCGCGAATGACCTGGTGCGTGGCCTGACCGTCGGCGACGTCGAAGACGCCGTCCTGGCCGCCTATCGCCGCGCGGGATATGGGTTTGAGCCGTCGGAGACTTCCACAGCGGTCCAGCCCAGCGCATCCTGACAGCCAGAACGACCGTTGCGAGCTAATCGCGCCGGTTTGGAGGCAGGGCATGGCACTAACCGCAGGCTCGAAAGTACGGTCAGCAATGCTGATCGTTGCCCACCCCGACGATGACGCGTATGCCCTCGCGGGGAGCGTCGCGCTGCATGCGGCTGACCCTGCGTTTCGGTTTGTCCTGGTCCATGCGACCGACGGTGCTGCAGGGGAGATCCCACCGGGTTTTCCGGCCACGCGGGAATCCCTGGGGGCAGTCCGCCGCGGAGAGTGCCGCAACGCCTGGCGTGCGCTGGGACGGGTTCCCGACCGGCACGTCTGGTTGGACTACGCCGACGGGGCGGTTTCCGAGGTGCCTTTCGAGGAGCTGGTAAGCCGGATCGCTGCACTCTTGGACGAGGAACACCCCGATGTGGTGGCCACGTTCGGGCCGGATGGCATTACCGGTCATCCCGATCACATCACGGTGGGCCTGGCCGCCGACGAAGCATTCCATCGAGGCCGGGCGGCCGGCAGCCCGGGGCTGCGAAGGCTGCTCCATGGGGCATTGAAAGCGTCAACGTTTGAGCGGTGGAATGCTGCGCGGGTGCGCGCCGGGAAGGAAGCCTGGGATCCGTCCCGGGTGTATCACCTGCGTGGTGTGCCTGATGAGTTGATCGGCCTGGAAGTGGACACCACGGTTGTGGCGGACCGGATTGTCGCCGGCCTG
>NZ_ASZW01000283.1:0-2507 GCF_000468215.1 Arthrobacter sp. CAL618
CCGCGCGCAATCCATTCATCAAGTGATGGCGCCTCGGCGCCCACCGTCGTTGAATCGCCGTGCCCGGGGCGAACCACCGTGTCAGCCGGGAGGCTGAGCAGGCGGTCACGGATGGATTCGATGATGGTGGGGAAGTCGCTGAAGGATCGGCCAGTCGCGCCGGGACCGCCCTGGAACAGGGTGTCGCCGGTAAAGACGGTGCCGGCCTCTCCGAGGTAGAAGCTCACGGACCCGGGGGAATGCCCGGGGGTGTGCAGCGCCTTCAGGGTGACGCCAGCGACCGTGAATTCATCGCCGTCGTTGATGTCCTGGTCCGGCGCCGGGTCAGGATAGACCTGGTCCCACAGCATCCGGTCGGCCGGATGCAGGTGGATGGGCGCCCGGACAGCGTCGTAGACGTCGCCGACGGCGCGGATGTGATCATCATGGCCGTGGGTGAGCAGGATGGCTCGGACCTGTCGCCCATTGATCTGTTCCACCACCGCTGCAGCGTTGTGCGCAGGGTCGATGACGATGCATTCGGTGTCATCGCCGATGATCCAGACATTGTTGTCAACGTCCCAGGTTCCGCCATCGAGGGAGAAGGTTCCGCTGGTCAGCAGGTGTTCAATGCGTGCAGCCATCAGAGTTCCACCACCGAGCGCAGCACCGAGCCGTCGTGCATCTTGTCGAACGCGGCTTCAACCTGGTCGAGCTTGATCCGTTCGGTGACGAAGGCATCGAGGTCCAGGTTGCCCTGCTGGTAGTGGCTGACCAGCATTGGGAAGTCCCTGGAGGGGAGGCAGTCGCCGTACCAGGACGACTTGAGCGAGCCGCCGCGACCGAAGACATCGAGCAGCGGCAGTTCCAGCATCATGTCAGGGGTAGGGACGCCCACCAGCACCACTGTGCCGGCGAGATCGCGTGCGTAGAACGCCTGTTTGTAGGTTTCGGGGCGGCCGACGGCGTCGATCACCACGTTGGCGCCGTTGCCGCCGGTGAGGGCCTGAATGGCCTCGACAGCGTCCTGGTTCTTGGAGTTGACCGTGTGGGTTGCTCCCAGTTTCCTGGTTGCTTCAAGCTTTCGGTCATCGATGTCTACGGCGATAATCGTCGTCGCACCCGCGAGCTTGGCGCCAGCGATGGCTGCACTGCCCACGCCGCCGCAACCGATGACGGCTACCGAGTCGCCCCGGCGCACGTTGCCGGTGTTGATGGCGGCGCCGATGCCTGCCATGACGCCGCAGCCCAGGAGGCCGACGGCGGCCGCATCCGCTTCGGGATCCACCTTGGTGCACTGGCCGGCAGCGACGAGAGTCTTCTCGGCGAAAGCGCCAATACCCAGGGCAGGGGAGAGCTCGGTGCCGTCTTCAAGCGTCATTTTCTGGGTGGCGTTGTGGGTGTTGAAGCAGTACTGCGCTTCACCGCGACGGCAGGCACGACATTCGCCGCAGACCGCACGCCAGTTCAGGATGACGCGGTCGCCGGGTGCTACCTGGGTAACGTCGGGTCCGACGGCGCTGACCACACCGGTGGCTTCGTGGCCGAGGAGGAAGGGGTAATCGTCACTGATCCCACCCTGCTTGTAGTGCAGATCGGTATGGCAAACGCCGCAGGTGAGGATATCGACCAGTGCTTCACCAGGTCCCGGATCTGGGACGAGGATGGTCTCGATGCTGGCTGGTGCGTTCTTTTCCCTGACAACTACGGCTTGGACTCTATGAGCCATTTCAACACGGTCCTTTCGGTTGGGTACCGGGCGGTATCCCAAGCATAGGCACGGAGTCGGACAGTGGCTCAATCACGTGATCTTTCCCCCACTTTGGGCAAGTTCAGCGAGTTTTAGGGTGGACGTGACCCGGATAGGTTGCTCGGGCGGCGTGACCGGGCCTGTGCTGGAGCCAAAGATCAGCTACGAAGAAGATCAGGTAGTGATCAGAAGGGATGTTGAGGCATTGCCTGAGGCGGGATATGACTGTCCCGGCAACGACATGGTCGCGACGACCGTTGAATTGGCAGAACCGGTTGGCGCTCGGAAATTAGTCGATGGAGGTTGTCTGGCCGGGGAGGCTGCGACCACGCCATTCTGCGAGAACGACGGCGTACGCACCCCGTGGCGTTCGCCTGCCGGGTCCTGAAGAGACCGTTCACGCTGTTCGCTGTGAGCTTAATCCGGGTTGGTCCTGCCGGCCTGCCTGACGCCGAAGAATGTCAGTGGCAGATGATGTGATGGAGGTATGAAGCAGCAGGAGAATACCGGCGGGAACCGCAGCATCGCTGAGGTTTTTACGGCCAGCCTGGGTGCGGCTAGCCCGGGTTCTGTTGACTCGGTTTCGTTGGCTGGGATGGATCCGTCGTGGAGCACCGGCGAGGTGGCCGGTGTGTTGCGGCGACTCGGGAAGGCCAGCCGGGCCCACCGGTATGCGGCCAACACGGCGGCCACCAAGGTGGAACTGGCCGGCCCCGAATCGCTGGTCTCCATGTTGCTGCCCTGGGAAGCCAACCGCGTCCCCGCGAAGAAACCCGCC
>NZ_ASZW01000284.1:0-14853 GCF_000468215.1 Arthrobacter sp. CAL618
ACCATCTGACGAAGCGTCGGATCCGGTGGCGGGGATCTCGGACCTGTTACTGGCCGCGGATCGGTTGCTGTCCTGGGCCACAGCCCGGCAGGCCGAACTGATCGCTGATCTGCACCGCGAAGTGCAAAGCCTCGCTGCGTCCCGGGCCTCGTCCCGGCAGGGCATCGGCACAGGGCTTGGGTTCACCCTCACCGTCGAGGAACTAGCGCCGTTACTGAACATTTCCGGGCGGGCCGCCCACCGGTTACTGGATCACAGCCTGACCCTGGCCCTGGACCTCCCGAAAACCCTCCAGTCCCTGGGCGCGGGTGTGATCGCTATCCGGCAAGCCCAGATCATCGCCGACGAAGCCCTGTTCCTACCGGCCGAGGTGCTGGCCGGGTTCGAGGATCAAGTCCTCCAACGCGGAGCGCACCTGACCCCACCCCGGTTGAAAAGCCTCTGCCACCGGATCCGGGAAAAGCTCCACCCCGATTCCATCACCACCCGCAAGGCCGCGGCCGTTGAGGACCGGCACGTGGAACTCACCCCCGCCCACGACGGCATGGCCTGGTTCTCGGCCTATCTTCCCGCCGAACAGGCCTGCGGCATCGAACACCGGCTCACCTTCATGGCCCGTGCCCTGCAACACCCGCAAGAAGACCGCACCCTCACCCAACTCAAAGCCGACCTCCTCGGAGACCTCCTCACCCACCACTGCGAACCCGGCGCGGCAGCAACCAGTCCAACCAACCGCGCCCACCCCGTTGAACACGACGGCAGCACCACCGGAGACGGCGGTACTGGAGACGGCAGTGCGGGAGACAGCGGTGCGGGTGGGATGGATTTGGCGGCGGTTCTGGGGGTGCACCCGGTGGTGTTCGTGACCGTACCCGTGATGACCCTGCTCGGTGGTAACACACCAGCCGACCTCGCCGGGTACGGGCCGATCGACCCGGACACCGCCCGGAAACTTGCCGCCCACGCCAAGGGATTCACCCGGATCCTCACCCACCCCGAAACCGGCACCGTCCTGAGCGTCGGCCGGGAACGGTATACGGTCCCGGAAAGTCTCCGACGGACCATACTCGTCAGGGATAAAACGTGCCGACACCCCGGCTGCAACCGGCCAGCCCCGGCCTGCGATCTCGACCACACGATCCCCTGGCACCAGGGCGGCACCACCAGCTACGACAACCTCGCAGCGCTCTGCCGCAAACACCACAAACTCAAAACCGACGGCTACTGGCACTACCACCAGCCTGACCCCGGCATCCTCACCGCCACCTCACTGACCGGCAAAACCTACACCACGCTCCCCGATCCACCACCCTTCTAAAAAGAGCGGCCAGGTGCCGCAGAGAGACAGGCGCGGTCGCTAAGAAAGGCCGAGGGAGCAGGACGGCGTCCTGGGAGGAATGGAGACACGCAGGGGTGGTGGCAATGCGAACGGGCTACGCGCCGATACGAGCCACAACGTCCGATACCGAGGGGTTGGTGGCAGCAGATCCATCGGGGAAAAGCACCGTCGGGACCGTCTGGTTGCCGCCGTTGAGGGATTCCACCAGTGCTGCGGTGCCTTCTACCTCTTCGATATTGATCTCGGTGTAGCCGATCCCCTTGGCATCGAGCTGCTTCTTCAGTCGACGGCAGTAGCCGCACCAGCTGGTTGAGAACATGGTGATCGTGCCGGCATCGGGAGTGTAGTCCACGGTGCTCCTTCGTAAGTTATCGAAACCTTCAGACGGAAGGCTGAAGTTGTTGGGTGCAGGGTCGATTTTGCCCTGCACAGTGTGCAACACGTACGGGATCATTTAGATTCCGCTGCACGAACAGTGTTCTCAGAACAGTGTTTTCAGGTCGCTGCAGGTCAGACGATTTCGCGGAGTGACACGGTGCCGTCGTCGGCGATTGATAGCCCCGGATTGTGGCAGACCTCCCAGTGGAAGCCATCAGGATCCGCGAAATACCCTGAGTAACCGCCCCAGCTCATCGCGGTCCCTTCGGCAATCAGTTCTGCTCCTGCGGCAACAGCGGCATTGAGGACGGTATCCACCTCTTCGGGGGAATCCACGTTGTGGCCCAGGGTGAGCGGAGGCGCAACTGGACCGTGCCCAATATTTCCGGCTTCGGCGGCCAGATGGTCACCCCTGAAGAGGGACAGCACCAGACCATTACCCACCTGGAAGAACGCAACCTCATCGGGAACGTAAACCAGGGGGTCCCAACCCAGGGCCTTTGCGTAGAAGTTGTAAGCCGTTTCAAGGTTGCGGACGCCCAGCGTGATGACTGAGACCTGAGGTTTCATGAGTTGATCCTACTGACACTTTCGCGGTTCAGCACCGGCGCGCGCTAGCAAGGTTGTTGGTCGCGTCCAGCACAGCGGATACCATCAGAGAGTTAACCCGCCGTCCCACCTTTGCTAGGAGACCACTGTGTCAGCGCCCTCCCATATCACCCTCATCGTCGACGGCGAAGAGCACCAGGTGACCACGGGCACTTCCGGCGTTGACCTGTTCGCCGAACGCCGCGACGTCGTCGTCGTCCGGGTGAATGGGGAACTGGTGGATCTCGATCAGCCAATCCCCGCCGACGCCCAGGTGGAGCCCATCACGATCGGTTCGCCCGAGGGTCTGGAAGTGCTGCGCCACTCGGCCGCACACGTTATGGCACAGGCCGTCCAGCAGCTGCGCCCAGGCGCCAAACTGGGTATCGGCCCGTACATCACCGACGGGTTCTATTTCGACTTCGACGTTGAGGCTCCCTTTACCCCCGACGATCTGAAGCAGCTTGAGAAGATGATGCTGAAAATCGTGAACAGCAACCAGCTGTTTGTTCGCAGGGTCGCAACCGAGGCTGAAGCCCGCGAAGCGATGGCCGACGAGCCGTACAAGCTGGAACTGATCGGCCTCAAGGGCGGTTCGGGCGATATCACCGACGACGACGGCGCGTCAGTCGAGGTCGGTGCCGGCGAACTGACCATTTACGACAACATCGATCGCAAAAGCGGCGACGTCGTCTGGAAGGACCTCTGCCGCGGTCCGCACCTGCCGAGCACCAAACTCATTTCGAACGCGTACGCCCTGACCCGGTCCGCCGCAGCCTACTGGCGTGGAAGCGAAAAGAACCAGCAGCTGCAACGCATCTACGGCACCGCCTGGCCCACCAAAGACGAGCTGAAGGCCTACCAGGAACGTATCGCCGAAGCCGAGCGCCGCGACCACCGCAAACTCGGCACCGAGCTGGACCTGTTCTCGTTCCCAGATGAGCTCGGTTCCGGCCTGCCGGTGTTCCACCCCAAGGGCGGAATCATCCGCAAGGCGATGGAAGATTACTCGCGTCAGCGTCACGTCGACGCCGGCTACGAGTTCGTCTACACCCCGCATATCACCAAGGGACACCTCTACGAGGTGTCGGGCCACCTGGACTGGTATCGCGACGGTATGTTCCCGGCAATGCACGTCGACGAGGAACTCAATGAGGACGGCACGGTGCGCAAGCCGGGCCAGGACTACTACCTCAAGCCGATGAACTGCCCCATGCACAACCTGATCTTCAAGTCCCGCGGTCGGTCCTACCGCGAACTGCCGCTGCGGATGTTCGAGTTCGGCTCCGTCTACCGGTATGAAAAATCGGGTGTGGTGCACGGCCTGACCCGCGTCCGTGGCATGACCCAGGACGACGCCCACATCTACTGCACCCGCGAACAGATGAAGGACGAGCTCACCGAGACGCTCAACTTTGTTCTCGGACTGCTCAAGGACTACGGGCTGGATGATTTTTACCTGGAACTTTCCACCAAGAACCCTGAAAAGTCGGTAGGTTCCGACGATATCTGGGAGGAAGCTACCCGGACCCTCGCCGAGGTGGGCGAAGCCTCGGGTCTGGAACTGCGGCCTGATCCCGGCGGAGCAGCGTTCTACGGTCCCAAGATTTCTGTCCAGGCCCGGGACGCCATCGGTCGCACCTGGCAGATGTCCACCATCCAGCTGGACTTCAACCTGCCGGAGCGGTTCGAGCTCGAATACCAGGCCGCGGATGGCACCCGCCAGCGACCAGTGATGATCCACCGTGCACTGTTCGGCTCCATCGAACGGTTCATGGGTGTCCTTACCGAGCACTACGCCGGCGCGTTCCCGGCCTGGCTTGCCCCGGTCCAGGTACTCGCCATCCCGGTCGCTGAAGCCTTCAACGAGTACCTGTTCGACGTCGTTGACAAGCTCAAAGCCGAAGGCATCCGCGCACAAGTGGACATTGGCACTGATCGGTTCCCCAAGAAGATCCGCACCGCGAGCAAGGAAAAGGTTCCGTTTGTGCTGATCGCCGGCGGTGACGACCAGGACGCCGGGGCCGTATCCTTCAGGTTCAGGGACGGCAGCCAGGACAACCAGGTGCCGGTCGACGAGGCAGTCCGACGCATTGTCGAAGCTGTCCGGAATCGGGACAAGTAAAACGTATGGAGAGTGCTACGGGGGCTGACGGGCAAAACGCCGACGGGCGTTATCCCGGCGATGACGGTGTGACCGACGATTTCGAGATTGGTGGCGTACCTGACGCTTTTCAGCGCCTCTGGACTCCGCATCGGTTGGCCTACATCAAGGGCGGGCAGTCACAGTTCAAAGACAAGGACGACTGCCCGTTCTGTGTCGCTCCGTCGCGCACCGACGAGGAGTCACTCATCGTGCACCGGGGCACCTATGCCTACGTAATCCTGAACCTGTTCCCCTACAACCCGGGCCACCTCCTGGTCTGCCCCTACCGCCATGTCCCGGACTACACCGACGTCGACAGCAACGAAACCGTCGAGATCGCCGAACTCACCCAGACGGCCATGCGGGTGCTGCGCGACGTAGCCAAACCCACCGGATTCAATCTCGGGATGAATCAGGGGGTGACCGGCGGTGCAGGCATCGCAGCCCACCTGCACCAGCACGTGGTCCCACGGTGGGGTGGGGACGGCAACTTCCTGCCAATCATCGCGCAAACCAAGGCCATCACCCAGACGCTGGACGAAGTCAGAACGCAGATGGCCGCAGGTTGGCCGCGGGCCGAGAACGCTGGTGGCACCGGTGCTGAATAAATATGCACGCAGGTTCTTCACCACCCTGTTCAGTCCACTCGCCAGGCTCCTGCTCAAATGGGGAGTCTCGCCCGACACGGTAACCATCGTTGGCACGCTCGGCGTCGTGATCGGCGCTCTCGTCTTCTACCCGATGGGTGAACTGTTCTGGGGCACCGTCTTCATCACTCTCTTCGTCTTCTCGGACCTGGTCGACGGCATCATGGCCCGCATCAAAGGCACCGGGGGGACCTGGGGGAACTTCCTCGACTCAACCCTTGACCGGATTGCCGACGGCGCCCTGTTCGCCGGGGTCGCCATCTGGTTCTTTGGAGACGGCAACAACACACCCATCGCCATTGCAGCTTTGGCCTGTCTGGTTCTCGGCATGCTGGTCTCCTATGCCCGGGCGAAGGCCGAATCTCTGGGCTTCACGGCCAACGTGGGGATCGCCGAGCGAGCTGAACGGCTGGTGTCGGTCCTGGTAGTAACCGGCCTGACCGGTCTCGGGCTGCCGCATGGTTTCCTGCTCACCGTCCTGATCCTGCTGGCTCTCGCAAGCGTTGCAACGGTGATCCAGCGCGTGGTGGCTGTGCACAAACAGGCGATGGCAGCCAACGAGACCCGCTAACGGCAGATCCGGCCCATCCGCGGGCGTATTATTAATTGTTATCTTTTACCTAACTTAGGGGCGAATTGTGTCCACCGTTGAAGAAAATTCGACAACCGCGCCCGTGACCGGCAGTAGCCGGGTCAAGCGCGGCATGGCAGAAATGCTCAAGGGCGGCGTCATCATGGACGTGGTCACCGCAGAGCAGGCGCGCATCGCCGAAGATGCGGGCGCCGTCGCCGTCATGGCGCTCGAGCGGGTACCCGCCGACATCCGTGCGCAGGGTGGCGTGTCCCGAATGAGCGATCCGGACATGATCGACAGCATCATTGCGGCTGTCTCCATTCCGGTGATGGCAAAGGCGAGAATCGGCCACTTTGTTGAGGCGCAGGTGCTGCAGTCCCTTGGCGTCGATTACATTGACGAGTCCGAGGTCCTGACCCCGGCTGACTACGCCAACCACATCGACAAATGGAAGTTCACCGCTCCCTTCGTCTGCGGTGCCACCAACCTCGGCGAGGCGCTGCGCCGCCTCAATGAAGGTGCCGCAATGATCAGGTCCAAGGGCGAGGCCGGCACCGGCGACGTCTCCAACGCCACGATGCACATGCGGAAAATCCGGTCGGAGATTTCCCGCCTGTCCTCGATGGCCGAGGACGAATTGTATGTCGCCGCCAAGGAACTTCAGGCTCCGTTCGATCTGGTCAAGGAAGTTGCCCGGACCGGTAAGCTCCCCGTTGTGCTCTTCACCGCGGGTGGCATCGCCACACCGTCCGATGCAGCAATGATGATGCAGCTTGGCGCTGACGGCGTGTTCGTCGGCTCGGGTATCTTCAAGTCAGGTAATCCGGCGGAACGCGCCGCGGCCATCGTGAAGGCCACCACCTTCCACGACGATCCCGAGATGATCGCCAAGGTCTCCCGTGGCCTCGGCGAAGCAATGGTCGGCATCAACGTGGACGAAATCCCTGAGCCTCACCGCCTCGCTGAGCGCGGCTGGTAAACACCCAGGTTACAGAGAACAAAAGAGCGGATCACCAGATTCTGGTGTTCCGCTCTTTTGGTTGCTACAGCTGCAGCCAGTAGGTCTGGCCTCTGCCGATCAGTTCAAAACCACGCTGTGAGTACAATTCATAACCCTGTGGGGTCGCGTTCAGCGCCAGATGCTCGGCGCCTGAGGCGGCAGCAGCCTTGGCGAGCCTGCTCAGCAGCGCGGTGCCCAGACCGCGCCGCTGATACTCCTGAAGCACCTCCATGTTGAAGATGCCGCCCAATCCTCGGAGCCCGGGAACCCCCGATGGGTAAAACGAATACCCGGCCCCGGCAACCGTGCCATCCACCCGCGCCACGGCGTGCCACGCCTGCCGGGGCTGGGACCGCACCACCCTGAGTTCTTGCGCCAGTGGCCCCCCATATTCGGGGACTTCGGTGGAAAGGACCGCGGCGTCGTCGTCGTACCCGGCTGGCTCCTCAACTGGCGCAGCCATCCACCAGGGCTGCCAGCCTGGGCTGAATCCCAGCCCGGTCAGGGGTGCGCCCTTGACACCGCCGCCCAGCCAGGCGCCCACCGTGTGGGCCCCCAGGCGGACACCCTCGGCCAACGCGGGCCGAATCCCTGCCGGAGAGATTTCCTGCGGAAAGAGCAGGATCAGTTCGCGGCGCGCTGGCAGCCACACCCAGTCGGACCCGTGGGTCGTGAAGGTGCGTCCCCCCGTCGCCGAGGACAACGCGGCAAACCAGGAACGTTGCAGGCGCTGGCACGCCGCGATGGTGACCATGGTGACTTAGACCAGCCCTCGGCGAGTCAGCAGCGGCTCAAGCAGGGCGTCGCGGCCGCGGAAGTTGCGGAACGCCTGCAACGGGTCGATGCTGTTGCCGCGGGAGAGCAGCTCGGTCCGGAAATGGTCACCGTTTTCGCGGGTCAAGCCGCCTGAGGATTTGAACCATTCGACCGTGTCAGCGTCCAGCACTTCGCTCCAGATGTAGGCGTAATAGGCAGCCGAATACCCACCCGCGAAGATGTGCTTGAAATAGCCGGTGCGGTACCGAGGCGGGACCGGGGAAAAGTCGAGTCCTGCTGAGGTGAGCGCTTCCCGCTCAAAGGCGACCGGATCAGCAACCGTGGTCCCCGCCGGAATCGCGTGCCAGGCCAGGTCGAGCAACGCCGCGCCCAGGTATTCCGTGGTCGCGAAGCCTTCGCCCCAGGTCTGCGCGGCGAGCAGCTTATCGACGGTCTCCGCCGGCAGCGCTTCACCGGTCTGGTAATGCTTGGCGTAATTGGCGACCACCTCGGGCCACAGAATCCACATTTCGTTAACCTGCGACGGATACTCGACGAAGTCCCGCGGCACACTGGTCCCCGAGAACGTGGGGTAGGTGACCGAGGAGAACAATCCGTGCAGTGCGTGCCCGAACTCGTGGAACGTGGTCACCACCTGATCGAAAGTCAGCAGGGTCGGCTCGCCGGCGGGCGGCTTGGGAACGTTGAGGTTGTTGATGACTACGGCATGGGTGCCGTTCAGTGCCGACTGCTCCACGAAGGAGTTCATCCAGGCCCCGCCATTCTTGGTGTCCCGGGTGTAATAGTCGCCGAGGAACAGGCCCAGCCCTTCGCCGTCGGCGTCCTTGACTTCCCAGACCCGTACCTCTGGGTGGTAACCCTCCAGATCGTCCCGCTCGGTGAAAGTCAGTCCGTACAATCGGTTGGCGGCGAAGAAAATCCCGTCCTGCAGGACTCGCTCCAACTCGAAGTACTGACGCAGCGAAGCGAGGTCGACGTCAAACTTGGCGGCGCGTACCTTCTCGGAGTAATACGCCCAGTCCCACGCCTCGATCGGGTGACCGGCGGCGGCCTCCAGCTCCACCACCTCTTCCCGTGCGTTACGAACCGCCGCCGGGGCCAGTTGCCCCAGCATCCGGTGAATGGCGTCGAGCGACGGAGCTGTCTGGTCGTCCGTGGCAGCCGCGGCGTGGCTGTCGAAGCCCAACAGCGCGGCCCGTTCGGCGCGCAGCTCTGCCATCCGTGCGGCGATGGTTAGCGTGCCGTATTCGTTGTCTGCGAAGCCCCGGTTCACTGACGCCTCATGCAGGCGCTGACGCGTCGCACGGTTGGTGAGAGTCTCGAGCGCAGGCTGGGCCGTTGGCAGAATCAGGGTCAGCAGGTACTTTCCCGGGTGGCCGGCCGATTCGGCTGCTGCGGCAGCTGAGCCAATGTCATCCGCTGAGAGGCCGTCCAGTTCTTCAGCCGTGTCAATCAGCAGTGCTGAGCGGTTGGTGTCCTTCAACAGCCGCTGCTGGAAGTCGGTGCTGAGTTGGGACAGTTCGGTGTTCAACGCCCGGAGCCTGTCCTGCGCTTCGTCGTCGAGTTGGGCGCCTGCGCTGATAAACCGTTTCACGTATTCCTGGACCAGGCGTGCCGCCTCGGCATCCAGCCCATCAGTGGACACTGCGCTGACCCGTTCAAACAGTCCGCGATTCAGGAAGATGTTGTCTTGATGAGCGGCATAACGTGGCGCCACCTCGGTTTCGAGCTCCTGAATCGCGGGAGTCGAGTGGGAGGACGAGCTGTTGTAGAACACCAGTGCCACCCGGCGCAGGGTTTCCCCAGCCCGCTCAAGGGCCACGATGGTGTTCTCGAAGTCCGCTGGTTCCTGCGCGGAGACGATCGCATCGATCTCGGCGAGATGCTCGGCGAAACCCGTCTCAAAGGCCGGCAGGTAGTGGTCATCCTGGATCAACCCAAACGGTGGAAGCTGATACGGCAGGGTACTGGGTGCAAGGAAGGGGTTGCTCATAACAACTAACCCTTACACATGGGTGGTCAGCTCCGCAGCACCCCGGCCCCCGAAACCACCCGAGGCGACCCTGCGCCGGGTTGGGTCGCGGCGCCTATCATGGGGATAGCCGTCAAAGGAGTCGCAAATGAGAGCTGTGCCACGCAGGATCGCCGCACTGGCGCTTGGCGTCGGGCTCCTCAGCGGCTGCTCCGGAGTGGATGGCGGTACCCCGGATGGGCAGGCCCCGGATGGGCAGGGCGGTACCGCGGGCCAGGGTCCGACGACGACGGCTGCCGCTCCGACGACGTCCGGCAGCCCCGCAACGCCTTCGCCGGTCGCCGAACCAACCCCCGAGAGCACTCCCGGGAAGGGTCCGCCCTGCGACGCGGACCGGTGCTTCAGCGTGGCGGCCACTGGCGACCTGCTGCTCCACCCCGGCCTTTGGGACCAGGCGGCGGCTGATGCCGTCGGCGGCAAGGCCTCCGGGGGCGCAGCGGTACCGTTTGATTTTGAGCCGCTGCTGTCCGGGCAGCGCGAATACCTCGATTACGCCGACCTTGGAATCTGTCATCTGGAAACCCCGGTGGCGGTCCCCGAGGGGCCGTTCAGCGGCTACCCACAGTTCAACGTGCCGCCCCAGATCCTTGAGGCTGCGAAAGCGGTCGGCTACGACGCCTGCACTACGGCTAGCAACCACACCATCGACGCCGGCACTGAGGGTCTGACCCGCACGCTCGACGTGCTGGACGGAGTTGGGCTTGAACACACCGGGTCCTACGCCGATGAGGCGGCCGCCGGGGAAGTCCTGATCCTCGAAACTCCCGCGGCACGGGTGGCTGTCATTCAGGCGACCTACGGTCTCAACGGGCTGATCCCTGAACAGCCCTGGCAGGTGGACCTGATCGACGCCGACGTGATGACCGCCAAGGCCCGGCAGGCCAGGGCGGAGGGGGCCGACGTCGTCATCGCCGCCATCCACGCCGGCGACGAGTATGCGACGCTGCCCAACGCGCAACAGGTGGAGGTAGCCCACGCCCTGGCCGATAGCGGTGAGGTCGACTTCATCTACGGACACCACACACACTCGGTGCTGCCGATCGAAAAATACAACGACACCTGGATTGTTTACGGGCTCGGCAACGGTGTCAGTGAATTGTCTCCCGTTCACGCCGTCAATAATGAGGGGCTGATGATCAGGGCCCAATTCGCCGAAACCGACGGCGACTGGAGCGTTAGCGACCTGGCCTGGCTGCCGTCGATCATTGTCAGCGACCCGTATCGCTGGTGCGCGCTGGGGCCGAACCAGGTGCCCGGCACCTGCACCTCCCCGGAACGGGAAGCGGAGGTCAGCGACCGAATCGGCGCGGTTGTCGACACCTTCGGTGCGGTGGCCGACGGCGCCCACCCCTGGGACCTCGCCAACGACAGATGATCCCGGCGGGCGACTCTAGCGGGGTCGCGCCCCTGCATGCCGGCGGGCCAAATCGGCGAGACTGTCGTCCAGATCAGCCGGCTCGAATGACCCGAACTTCCGTTCGGCAGCCTTCCGCAGCAGGAAGTCGGCGATCGCCGGATTCTTTGGGAGCAATGATCCGTGCAGATAGCTCGCAACAACGTTCAGGTGGCGTGCACCCTCGTGCCCGTCCTGCGAATTGTTGCCGGCACCCTTGGTGACAGTTCCCAGCGGCCTGACGCCAGCACCCAGGTGGGTTTGGCCACTGTGGTTCTCGTACCCGTGGATCTCGCCGAACTCCTCGCTGTCCGCCACCACATTGCCGATCAGGCGTTCGTTGGTCCCATGAGTTTCGAGGTCAAGGATTCCGATGCCCGGGATGATCGTCCCGTCGTGGGTCTTGAAAAACTTTCCGAACAGTTGATACAGCCCGCAGATCACCAGCATGGGCAGACCATCCTCGGCGAGCTCCCTGAGCCTCGGCGCGATGGCCTGCAGGTCCTGCTGGATGACCAGTTGTCCACTGTCCTGCCCACCGCCGCCGATGATCAGGTCGACGTCGTCGGGGAACTCGTCGCCGGCGCTGTGCTCGAGGATGTTCGCGGTATACCCGTGCCAGGTCAGCCGCTGCTTCAGGACCAGGACATTGCCCCAGTCTCCATAGATGTTCATTTCCTTCGGGTAGAGCTGAAGGATGTTAAGGGTGCCTTTGGTCATCAGGAAACCACCTCGACTGTTGTGATCTTGGAGAGGTCGCGCCGGACCGCGAGCATGGCCGTGTAGGTGCAGAAAATCCGTTTCGGCTGGCCAGAGGTTGAGCTGATGAACGCCCGGAGCGCAGCCGTTGTGTCGGGCTCCACGGCCCGCACCTCGACGTCGTCGTACTTCAACCGCAAAGCCATGTCATACGCACGGACGCCGCTGACCATTTCCACTCCAGCCAGACCAAGCGAATCAAAGTCGACGTCCCACAACCAGGACATGTCCCGGCCGTCGGCGTAATTGTCGTTGATCGCGATCATGGTGGCGTAGCCGGTGGCATCGAACGATTTCAGCCCCAGCCGGAACCCACTGGGATTCTTCACCAGCACCAGTTCCAACGGCTTGCCGTCCACCACGAGCGATTCGCCGCGCCCGAAGGCCGGCTCAACGGTGGCCAGGGAGGCGAACAGGGCCGCCCGGTTGATGGCGTCACCCAGAACGGTCCGCGCGGTGGCCAGGGCGGCTGCGGCATTGAAGATGTTGTAGACGCCACGAAGCTGCAGGTCCACGCTGGTCAGTTCGCCGTCGACCCGGAAGGACGCCGAGTTACCGTCGACGTGTTCCAGGATGACGTCAGCGGGAAGGCTTGAGGGGGGAGCGACCCCAATGTCGCCGCGCAGCTCGTCGTCGTTGGGGAAGGTGTTGCGCAACGAGGAATCGAGACCGAAGTAGGCGATCTTTGCGTTCGGCACGGTCGAGGCAATTCCGGCCACCCGGGGATCCTCACGGTTCAAGACGACTGTGCCAGTGGTCTTCGCGGCGATCTGTTCCAACAACCGTGTGGTTTGGTCAATCTCACCAAAACGGTCGAGCTGGTCGCGGAGCACGTTCAACAGAAGGCAATGAGTAGGAGGCACCAGTTTCACGAAGTGGACTGCATGCGCCTCATCCAGTTCCAGCACGGCGATGTCAGCTTTGAGCCTGCCCCGCCAGTTCACGTCGCCCAACAGCGCGGCGGCAACCCCGCGGGTGAAATTGCTGCCGGTCCGGTTGGTGAACACCGTCAGGCCCTGGCCCTGCAGCAGTTCCACCACCATCTTTGTGGTGGTCGTCTTCCCATTGGTTCCGCTGATCACCACCACCCCATGGGGCAGACCGGTCAGGGCGCGACCCATGAACCCAGGATCGATTTTCTCGACCACGAGGCCAGGCAGCGCCGAGCCTCCGCCACGCAACCGCGAGATGCGGCGCACGGCCTTACCGACCAGGACACTAAAGGGAAACATGGAACCTAACTTATCGCAGTCAGGGCGGCGGTTTATCCTCTGACGTGCACCCCAACCTAGAATGGTCAGATGACCACATTCCCCGCACCGGACACATCCGGCGTGCATATCGGCGTGTTGGCCGTCCAGGGTGACGTGCGGGAACATATCCGCACCGTAGAGTCCCTCGGCGGACGGTCGAGCGCTATTCGCCGGCCCGGCGAGCTGGCCGGACTTGACGGCCTCATCATTCCTGGCGGCGAATCGACTGCCATCGACAAGCTGACCCGCGCCTTCGACCTGGCAGAGCCACTTCGTGAGCTCATCAGTGCGGGGCTGCCGGTCTACGGGTCCTGCGCGGGGATGATCATGCTCGCCGATGCCATCGCCGACCCGGCGACCGACCTGCAGGGCCGCCCGCAGCAAACCCTCGGCGGGCTGGACATCGTGGTGCGCCGCAACGCTTTTGGGCGGCAACGGGACTCCTTCGAAACGGAGCTCGAGTTCTCGGGGTTGGCTCCGGAGCGCTCCGGGAAGGTCCAGCCGGTCCACGCGGTATTCATCAGGGCGCCCTGGGTCGAGCGGGTGGGTCCCTCGGTCGAGGTCCTCGCGCAGGTACCAGCGCAGCCAGCCGGTCTCACGGGGCAGCATCCCGATTCGAACCGGGTCGCTAGGATTGTTGCGGTGCGGTCGGGGAACCTACTCGCCACGAGCTTTCATCCCGAGGTAACCGGGGAGCGGCGGATTCACGAATTGTTTATGCAGATGATCGTAAGGAGAACGGTAGATCATGTCGGGGCACTCTAAATGGGCAACAACCAAACACAAGAAGGCCGCGATTGATGCGAAGCGCGCCAAATCCTTTGCCAAACTGATCAAGAATATTGAGGTCGCCGCCCGTGCGGGCGGCGCCGATATGGCCGGCAACCCTGGTCTTGAACTGGCGGTGCAGAAGGCGAAGAAGACGTCCGTGCCGATCGACAACATCAACCGTGCCGTCAAACGCGGCGCCGGTCTGCTGGGCGACGCCGTCGAATACCAGACCATCATGTATGAGGCCCGCGGGCCGCAGGGCTCGGCCCTGCTCATCGAATGTTTGACCGACAACAAGAACCGCGCCGCTTCGGAGGTCCGGTTAGGGGTCACCCGCAACGGCGGCTCTATGGCCGACCCGGGGTCGGTGTCCTACCTCTTCACCCGCAAGGGCGTGGTTACACTGCCAAGCGGCGAACTCACCGAGGATGATCTTCTCCTCGCCGTGCTGGACGCCGGCGCCGAAGAGGTCAAGGAAACAGCCGGCCGCTTTGAGGTCATCTCAGAACCGCAGGATCTCCGCGCCGTGGTGGCGGGTCTTGAGGAAGCCGGGATCGGCTACGACACCGACGAGGCCGAGTTCGTACCCTCAATGCAGGTGGAGCTCGACGCCGACGGCGCCCGCAAGTTCATCCGCCTGGTTGACGCACTCGAGGACCTCGACGACGTCCAGAACGTCTACTCAAACGCCGACCTCTCCGACGAGGTGCTCGCCGAGCTGGACGGCGACGACTAAACCCAGTGGCAACCCTTCCCGCCCAGTCGCATCATCGCCGGGCTGCCGCATGACCCTGCGCGTGATGGGAGTGGACCCGGGGCTGACCCGCTGCGGGCTGGCAGTAGTCGACATTGAACCCAACCGCCGGTCAACGCTCGTCGCCGTCGGAGTGGTCGGCACCCCCGCCGACCAGTTACTGGACCGTCGGCTGCTCGTGATTTCCGACGCCGTCGACGATTGGCTGGATACCCACGCACCCGACGTGCTCGCCGTCGAACGTGTGTTCAGCCAGCTGAACGTGAGTACCGTCATGGGCACAGCCCAGGCCTCCGGCGTCGTCATGGTCGCGGCCGCCCGGCGTGGCATCCCGGTGGCCCTTCATACCCCCACCGAGGTGAAGGCGGCCGTCACCGGTAACGGGCAGTCAGACAAGGTAGCGGTCACCAAGATGGTCACCAAAATCCTTCGGCTCGATACG
>NZ_ASZW01000285.1:0-11714 GCF_000468215.1 Arthrobacter sp. CAL618
AAGGGGTGGGTGAGGATCCTGGTGAACGATGGTGCGTGCCCGGCGAGCTGACGTGCCGTCTCAGGATCAATCGGCCCATACCCTTCCAACTCACCCGGAGCATCCCCGCCGAGGAGAGTCATCACCGGAACGGTGACGAACACCTTCGCCTGCACACCCCAATACACGCTGGCCTCCCCCGACTGACTGGGGCTGTTGCTCTCTCGCCGCTGACTGGATCCGCTGTTCGTCCCGGATCCGCTGTTCGTCCGGGATCCGGGGTCCGCTGTTCCCGGTCCGGCCCGGTCAGCACCCGGGCTGGCCCCAGCGGCAGTATCAGGTTCGGTCCCAGCGGCAGCACCAGGGCCAGCTGGGCCAGCTGGGTCGGGTGCTTCACTCATGTGTCCGGTGGGTCCGGCGCTGGTGAGGACATCCACGAGGACGTCGGCGCGTAACTGGGTGAGGGTCCGGTCCTCGTCGGGGCCTTGCAGGTTACGGGCTGCGGTGTCGACGCGGTGGAAGATCCCGGCAGCTTGTTCGGTGGGCAGGAAGGCGGCGAGCCAGGCCATCCCGTCCTGCGCCGGGTCCAGATACACTCGACGGTCCTGGAGCGCCTTCCGGTGCCGCAGGGTGATCGATTCTGGGTGGAAGATGTCACGTAACCGTTGGGCCTGGCGGTAAAACTTCGCCACCGTGGTCTTGCAGGCCAGACCGATGAGCTGGGCCTCGAATGCGGCCATCACGGCGGGAACGGTATCCGGGATACCRATCGCTTCCCCGACCACCGCCCACGCGTGACGGCGCGATAACCTGCCATTCTCCAACGCGGTCAGGGTGGCCCGGTAATCGCGGACCAGCAGCTCACTATGGTCAAGCAGGGAACCAGCAGTGCGCTCCGGCAGGCGCAGGGCCGCACCGATCTCCGACGCAGCCAGGGCGTGAGTGTGGTCCTGGTCTTCGGCCCACGAATGTTCCTCGGTTATCACGTCATGAAGGTGGGTGAGGGCTTTGGCTTCCTGCGCGTCGACCCAGGACCGCAACACCGACAGCGTCTTGAGTAGGTTCATGGTCTGGCCAGCGTTCAACGTCACCATCGCCGCGACCGACACCTGACCAGACAACGCCGGCAGCGACGCCGGGCCACCCTCGGCAGCCGGATCAAGAGGATCAGTGGGACCGGGGGAATCGGTGGGATCGGTGGATGCCTTCGGTGCCGTCCAGGTCGAGCCCTCGCCCAGGGGCCCGCCGGCACCATACCCACCCGGGATCCTCGAAGCCCCCGCAGCACCCGCACACCCTGAAGCGCCCGGGGACCTGTTCGCTGACCCGGAATCCGGACCGGAATCCGGGCCCGGCTCGGGGAAGAGTCCCGATCCGGTAGAAGAAGCTGTATTGCTTTCCATACCTCCATTCCATCATCGGGCACTGACAAAACAGGGGCCGATTCAGGGCCACCAGAAAATCTTTTTCAACTATTTTTTCAGACCAGAGAACCCGCCTCTGATAAACGCTCAACCTTTCCCGGCCAAGGGCGGGATGCCCATCGAAGGCGCCCCGGCCCGGGGGCCTGCCCGCCCCGGGCCAGCTGATGTTCGTGTCCTGCTGTAGCAGGACAGGATCACTCGTCCTACCGGATCTGTCGCCGGGCTGGCCCCGGTGACACGCTGGTGTTATGAAACAGTCAACTGCGTCCAGCCGCACCGAAACACCAGGTTCCTCACCCCCGACCGATCCGGCGAGCGCCGTCGTCGTCGACTCCCTGACGAAGTCTTACCGGCAGCCGAAGAAGGGCGATCTAGTCGCCGTCGACAAGCTGTCGCTGACCATTGAGACCGGCGAAACCTATGCCCTGTTGGGACCCAACGGTGCCGGAAAAAGCACCACGATCGAGATTCTTGAAGGCCACCGCAAACCAACATCCGGCACTGTCACCGTCCTGGGACAGAACCCGTACAAGGCGCCGGCTTTGTTCCGCTCACGCATCGGCATTGTGCTGCAGGAAGCCACCGATATGGGCACACTGAAGGTCGCCGAGGCACTCAAAGACGCTGCCGCCCTCTATCCCAACCCGCGCCGCGTTGATGAAGTGATGGTTGCTGTGGGGATCGAGGAGAAGGCCGGGGCCCTCATCAAGTCCCTCTCCGGTGGTCAGCGCCGACGGGTTGACGTGGCCCTGGGCATGATCGGCAACCCGGAACTGCTGTTTCTCGACGAGCCCACCACCGGCTTCGACCCTGCCGCCCGCCGCCGGTTCTGGGACCTGATCCGGGGCCTTGGCAAGGATGGAACCACAATTGTGCTCACCACCCATTACCTGGACGAAGCCCAGCACCTCTCCGACCGGCTCGGCATCATCGCGTCCGGACGGGTCATCGCCACCGGCACCGCCGACAGCGTGGGAGGCCCGGACCTCAGAATCCCCCGAGTGCGGTGGAGGGACGACGACGGCCAGCACGAAAAGGCCACCACCTCTCCCGGTGCCCTGATCCACCAACTCACCGAGGGAGGCTCCTGGGAACCGACCGATCTGGAGGTTATCCGGCCCAGCCTCGAGGATGTCTACCTAGAACTCCTCCGCCAGCATGACGCCGACACCGTAACCACCACGACCGCTGACCCGCTGACCTCACACGAAGGAGTACAGGCATGACCACTCTGAACGCCGGTCAGCAGACCGGCGCTGCACACAACGCAGCCTGGCGGCCCAGCACCCTTGCCCTCGGCGGACGCCGGGCCGTCACCGAGATCAAAGCCTTCAACCGGGACGGGCTGTCGTTAATCCTGATCCTGTTCTTCCCGATCGTCATGATGGCGCTCTTCGGGACCGTGTTCGGCAACGACCCCTCAGTGGGCCCACCCGAGGCAAAAGTCACGATGGCACAGCACTACTTCCCGGGGATGCTGGCGCTCGGCACAATCCTCAGCGGCTTCCAGAACCTCAGCGGCTATGTGGCAGCCGACCGGTTCAACGGCGGGATCAAACGGCTCGCTGGAACCCCGCTACCCCTGCTGTCCTATTTCATCGGCAAAATGGGTGTCACCCTGTACCTGATTGTCGGGCAGTCAATCATCCTCGTGATCGGCAGCACTCTCTTCCTCGGCATCGACCTCCCCACCACCTGGGGCGCCTGGCTAACCGTAGCCTGGCTGCTACTGGGCGCCACTGCCGCCTGGGCGGTCGTCGGGACAGCCTTCGCTTGCATCGCCAAATCGGCTGAAAGTGCTTCGACTCTGGCAGTAATGCCGGTCCTCATCCTGTCCTTCATCTCGGGTGTCTATTTCCAGTTCACGGGTCTCCCAGAGTGGCTGCAACAGGTGGCCAACCTGACGCCACTGCGCTGGACTGCCAGTGGCCTGCGCAGCGTGTTCCTGCCCGAACAGTTTGAACTGGCTGAGCCCGGCCAGACCTGGGCGTTGGGCATGTCAGCCATGGTGATTGGTCTTTGGCTGGTGGTCGGGCTGATTCTGACCCGGCTCACCTTCAAATGGCCACCGCAGAAATGAGGACTTGTGGGCCGCGGCACCTCACCGGACGTAGGGTGTTGGCATGAACACCAAACCCGAGCGCACCGACCGGCTCCTGCCGGAGAACTCGGTGTGGATCCACGGGATGAAGTGGTGGCACATCGGGTTCTACACAGCATTAGTTGTGGTGGTCCTCGTGGTTCTCAACGGGGAGCCGAACCCCACGATCATGGCGGTGACCCTCAGTGCTCTGGGGGTGTTGGCGGCCACGTACCCCTTCCTGACCCGCCAGCAACATTTGGGGACGTGGCGTCCTACGGCCTACGTGATCCTCCTCATCCTGGTGGTCGGATTTCTGGCCTTCCTCCCAGGCTCCGGAGCTGTACTCCTCTTCGTGGCGTTTCCGCAGATCTGGATGTTCTCCAGCACGGCGCGTGCAGGGCTCATCAGCACGGCAGCCATCTGCGTCGCGGTGGCAACGGGGCAGCTTGTCCGGTTCGGCGGGTCCCCCGAAGACCTCCTCGGAATCGGACTGCAAGCCGGCCTGTCCTTCCTGGCCTCAACGATGCTGGGACTGTGGATCTACAAGATCATTGACCAGAGCGAGGACCGTGCGCAGCTCCTCGCCGAGCTGGAGGCCGCCCGGACCGAACTCCAACTCGCCGACCAGCGGCAGGGCGCCATGGCGGAGCGGGAACGGATGTCCCGTGAAATTCATGACACCCTCGCCCAGGGCTTCACTTCGGTGGTGATGCTGTCCGAAGCAGCGCTCGCACAGCTGCGCAGCACCCGATTGGACGACGGCGCCGCCCAGGACCTGGTGGCACGGCTGGACGCCATCAATACCACCGCACGTGACAACCTACAGGAAGCCCGGTCCCTGATTGCGTCGACCGGGCCGTCCCAGCTGCAGGGCGGAGACCTGCTGGGGGCACTGGACAGGCTTGCCTCGGCGGCGACATCAGCGGGCTGTGACACCTCCTCGACGCTGCCCGATGCCCTGCCGCACCTGACCTCGAACCAGCAAATCGCGCTCCTCCGCTCGGCACAGGAGGCACTCACCAATGTCCGGCGGCATGCTTCGGCTTCCCGGTCCCAGCTGAAACTCGAACACTCGGGATCTCATCTGGTCCTGACCGTCAGCGATGACGGCGGAGGGTTCGACCCGGACCTGGATACCTCCGGCTACGGGCTGAAATCCATCAGCGCACGGCTCGGCGAGATTGGGGGGACTCTCAGTATCAGCTCGGCCAACGGAGAGGGATGCGTCCTCCACATGGTGGTGCCCGTCGAAGATCACCAGAGCACCGTTGCGGCCCCGCCTGCTGCGGCGCAGAACCAGCCGGAACGGGTTGAGGCTCAATGACTCCTGCCCAGCCGCGCAGCAGCAGTTCCACCTCACCCAACTCCCCCGCCCACAGTGCCGACGCGGATACGGTCCGAATTCTTGTGGTTGATGACCATCCGGTGGTGCGCGCCGGGCTGATTAACCTGCTCTCCACCGATCCCCGGATTGTGGTCGCCGCCGAAGCAGCCAACGGGGAGGAAGCAGTGGCCGCCGCGACCGACGTCGTGCCCGACGTCGTCCTCATGGACCTGCGGATGCCGCTCCTGGATGGGGCGGACGCTACCGCCCGCATCCTGGCGAGCCAGCCCGGGGTCAAAGTATTGGTGCTTACCACCTACGACGGCGACTCCGACATTGTGCGGGCCGTCGAGGCCGGCGCGGTCGGTTACCTGCTGAAAGACACCCCGGGTGAAACCATCATCAGTGCGGTGTTCGCGGCGGCCCGTGGGGAAACAGTTCTCGCGCCGCCGATTGCGGCGAAATTGGTGTCACGGCTGAGGGCGCCAGAGCGACCGCGCATGTCGCCGCGGGAACGGGAGGTGCTCCAGTGCGTCGCCCAGGGGCTGAGTAACCCGGATATCGCCGCGAAGCTCTACATTGCCGAAACCACCGTGAAGACCCATCTGCTGCGGATCTTCGCCAAACTGGACGTCGATGATCGAACGCGGGCGGTCGTGGTGGCGATGGAACGTGGCATCCTGAACGGGCACACACCGGGTTCCCGATAGCGGTCTTGCTCCGAAAATGTGTTTAGAATCATAGCTGAGCTCAATGGGGCGCTCTGACCTTTCTACCTCTTCAACCTGCAAGGACCCAGCTCCACATGAAAATCGGAATACTCACCAGCGGTGGCGACTGTCCTGGACTCAACGCCGTGATCCGTGGAGCAGTCCTCAACGGCATCAAGACCCACGACCTGGAATTTGTCGGATTCCGTGACGGCTGGCGTGGTGTGGTGGAGGGCGACATCATCGAGCTCCCCCGTCAGGCCGTCCGGGGCATCTCCAAACAGGGTGGCACCATTCTGGGAACCTCCCGCACCAACCCTTTCGAGGGCAACGGCGGACCCGACGCCATCAAGGCCACCCTCGAACGGCTGGGTATAGACGCGATGATCGTGATCGGCGGCGAAGGAACACTTGCCGCCGCGAATCGGCTTACCGATGCCGGCCTGAAAATTGTCGGCGTGCCCAAGACCGTCGACAACGATCTCGACGCCACCGACTACACCTTCGGCTTTGACACCGCCGTGCAGATCGCCACTGAGGCTATCGACCGGCTCCGGACGACCGGGGAGTCGCACAGCCGCTGCATGGTGGCCGAGGTGATGGGACGCCACGTAGGGTGGATTGCCCTGCACGCCGGGATGGCGTCCGGCGCCCACGCCATCCTCATCCCTGAGCAGCAGACCAGCCTGGAGCAGATCGCCGAGTGGGTCACCGAGGCCAATCACCGTGGTCGTGCGCCCCTTGTGGTGGTGGCCGAAGGTTTTGTCCCGGCGCACCTGGACCAGGCCCACTCCGAACGTGGCCTCGACACCTTCGGGCGGCCGCGCCTCGGCGGGATCGCCGATCAGCTGGCCCCGGAAATCGAATCCCGTACCGGAATCGAAACCCGCGCCACGGTGCTGGGTCATATCCAGCGCGGCGGGGTTCCCTCGGCGTTCGACCGGGTCCTCGCGACGCGTCTCGGCATGGCTGCCGTTGACTCGGTGGTGGACGAAGCCTGGGGCACCATGGTCTCACTCAAGGGAACGGAAATTGCGCGGGTGGGCTTCGCGGCCGCTTTGGGTAACCTCAAGGTGGTCCCCCAGCACCGGTACGACGAGGCAGCCATCCTCTTCGGCTAACGTTGCCTAGATGGAACTTGATCCCGGCACCGTCTCAATCATTCAGCTCGGATGGTCTCGGCTGCTGAAACTCGATGACACCGCGTTCGCCGAGGCAGCTGGCGAACGGGTTTACCGCCGGGACGACGACGCCGAACTGCTGACCTTTGTGCGGCTGTTCGGCGAGGAAGCGTTGGTCGGGCCCGGTTGGGCCCTCGACGCAGCAGCAGAGCTCGACGGCGATGTGCTCGCCCGCCACTCGACCCTGCTCCGGCTCTCCAGAGAACAGGGGGGCCGTGGTCTGGGAGCGGCTGGCCTGTATTTTTGCGATAACCTGCCGACCCTCGAACCCCGCGACGACGTGGCAGTGAGCGATGAGCTGGAGTTCGCCGTCGAGCTGGAGCGGCTTTGCCCGCCCGATGACATCGCCGAAGTGGGTCTGAGCGCTCTGGAACACCGCACCATCCTGGTCGACGACTCGACCGCTCCCCCCACACCGTTCGCCGGCGCAGGGTACGACATCTGGAGCGGCATCCTCGCCCATCTGGGGGTGCTGGCCGCGCCGGGTCACCGCGGTCAGGGCCACGCCACCTTCATCACCAAGGTGGTGATTGAGGATGCCATGGCGGCGGGACTGATTCCGCAGTGGCGGGCACGCACGGATAACAGCGCTTCGATCAGGACGGCGTTGAAGTCAGGCTTCGTCGCGTGCGGCAGCCAAACCAGCGTGCTGCTACCAACCGGGCACTAAACAGGGCGGTTGCTACTGCCCGCCGAACAGCTCCAGCAGGTTCTGACGCTTGAACATCTGGGCCGTCTGTCGTGCCGTGGGATTGCCCCGGTCGGGGTCGGCCCCGGCACCTACCAGCACCGCTGCGACGTCGTCATAACCCTTGAAAGCCACACCCGCCAGTGGCGTCTGACCCTTGTCGTTGACGGCGTTGACATCAACCCCGCGGCGGGCAAGGTCAGCCACGACGCTGGCGTGCCCGTGGTAGGCAGCCAGCATGAGCAGACTGTCACCGCCACTGTTGGTCAGCGTGACGGGAACCCCCGCGTCCAGGTAGCGGCTCAGGGTCGCCGCGTCGCCGGCACGGGCGGCGTCGAACAGCTGGTGTGCCAGTGCGACGGCCTCATCCGCGCTGGTGTCCGGTGAATTGGTGTCCGGTGTGTTGGCGTCCGTCATCGTTACCGGCGTCCTTTCAGGAACCCGGTGGCGCGTCCCACCACCTGGCCCGCGTCCGGCGCCACAATGATTTCCTGCGCTGCGGCGTACACCTCATCGCCGTCCTGCACCACCAGTTCACCCAGTGGATCGACCGAACGTTTCACGACGGCGAGCGCTACCGCGCCCATCTCGTAGTGCTGTGCCACAGAGGTCACCGTGCCGACGGTGCGTCCACCGGCGACGACGGCGCTGCCCACCGCGGGCAGGGTGTGCTGGCTGCCGTCGAGCTGCAGGAAGACGAGGCGGCGTGGTGGGTGTCCGAGGTTGTGCACCCGGGCGACGGTTTCCTGACCTTTATAGCAACCCTTGTTCAGATGAACAGCGGTCCGGATCAGGTCCAGTTCGTGCGGAATCGTCTTCTCATCGGTCTCGGCGCCGGCCCGCGGACGCCACGCGGCGACACGCAGCGCCTCGGAAGCCATGGCGCCGGCCAGGCTCAGACCGTGCCCAGCGAGTTCATCCACGGTGGTAACGAGTTCGGCCTGCGGGATCAGGTATTCGAACCAGGGGCGTTCCAGCCCGGGGTGGTCTTCCTCGGTCACCACCGAATAGGCGTACCCGCCCTCCGTGACCCGCGGCCACGGGTCGACCCACACGGTGCGTGCTACCAGCAACTCGATGGGTTTCACCGATCCCAGCACCGCCCAGGTCTCTGACACGTCGGCGATTTCCACCCGGAGCATGAACTTCATCCGGTTCAGCCACGCGGCCATACCTGCGGCTTCGAAGCCTTCGACGAGCAGCCAGGTAGTGGTTCCGTCGTCGACCACCCGGGCGTTGTATTCGATCCGGCCCTGCACGCTCAACAGGAGGGTCTCGGAGCTGCTGCCGGGCTCCAGGCCCAACAGGAGTTGCGAAGAGAGGGTGTTCAACCAGCTCAGGCGGTCGGGGCCGGTTACCGTGACCACGCCCCGGTGGGACAGGTCGACGACGGCGGTGCCACGGGCGAGGGCGCGCTGTTCCTTGAAGGGGTCACCGTAGTGGGATGCGGTGCCCTGATCGGGTGCGCCAGCGGCGACGGCGCCGGGCCGGGTGAGCAGCGGGCTGAGATAGGTCATGGTGATGTTAACGCATCCTTAGGCGGGCCGTATTCCTTGGCCAGCCGTGGAGCACGACTGGTCAGGATTCTTTTTTGAGAATCGCGGAGGCGTGGGCTTTCAGCGGCTGGCCGTCGGCGGCGACGTCCCAGCGCCAATACAGGTCGCCCTCCACAAGTCCGTACAGGCGTGTGGCGGCCGTGTATTCCTTGGAGTTCTGGCCCCGCATCACCAGGTCGGTGCTGAGCCGAATCTGTGGGCCCTTGATGACCCCGTAGTACAGTTCGGCGATTCCTCCGGGGTGCACAATGGTGGCGGTGATATCGAAACCGTCTTCGGCGTTGCGGAGTTGCTCCACCTCCTCGGCGCTCTTCNGGACGATGTCGGCTGGTTCCAGCCCGGGCCCGCCGTCGGCGTCGTTGAGTTTGCGGTCCAGCGCCCAAAACCCGGTTTCCACTGAGAGCGGGCGCAGGCGGGTGCCATGCTCGTCGGTGAGCCAGCTCTCCGCCGTGTACCGCAGGTACGGGAGCCCATTCTGGGTGAAAGTGACGAGCTGCTCGAAGTGCTCGGACTCGGACGAACCCTCGCCGAGACGGCCAGAGCCCTTCCAGGTACCCAGCAACCAGGACAGTGGCACCAGTTCGGGCGTGAGGTCCGTGGGAATCTCAAAGGACATGGTGAGCGGGCAGCCTTACTTTTGGCCCTTGTACAGGCGGGTGATCACCAGCGCTGCTACCCCAGCCATCGCCAGCGAAGCGAGTACCAACAGTCCAATGAAGAAGATTTCAAGCGCAAGAATCGACATGCGTCCATCCTAACGCGACGTATCGGCAGCTCTCGACCCCAACGGCGCTCCGGTGCGGCGCGGGCCGGCCGGAGGTAGAAGTTAGGCGGTGAGCAGCTTTTCCAGGAAGTAGACGAGCGAGCCGATCACCAAAATGGGTGCGACGCCGACGGACAGGGCCGCTGCCACGTTCAGTGGCGCTTCACGGGCAAGGAGCAGACGCCGGGTGCACACAATGACCGCTCCACTGATCGCACCCACAATGCCTGCGGCGAGGCCGGGCACATCGGTGAACAGAATGGCCCCCAGGGGTCCGGCAGTTGCGGCCAGGACCGTGCCCAGGGGCGCAACAATCCGGTCGGGCCAGGGCAGTAGCGACACGGCCAGGGCAATCATGACGCTGATCCCGGTGACCAGCATCATCCCGGTGTTTCCCGCATTGACCGACAACTGGTCAGCGGCCACCCAGCCGGACCCAAGGCAGACCAGGAAGACCCCCACGCCGACGCCGAGCGTTGATTCCAGCCGAAGGCTTTGGCCGGTTCCACGGAACAGCTGAATCAGGAAGACAGCCCCTAGACCGAGGGCAGCGGCGATAGGCATCCACCGCATGTACTCGCTGTCCGGGGCGGTGTAGGCGGCGGACGTAGCCGCCAGCGCACTCGCGGCCATGACCGTTGACTGGGTTTTCTTGGCCGGGACCCCCAGCAGATGAGGCCAGCCGATAGCTCCCACGAGGATGAGGACCGCAGTCACTGCTGCTACAGCACTTAACGAGACGTAGGACGCAGCCACCACCGAGACGACTGCTGTTGCCGCTGCAGCGGCCACCATCCATATTCTCACCCCAGCAATACTGCCTTACCGCTCCGGCAAGTGAAAACGAGGGTCCCGGGTGGGTCGCATCACACCCGGTATACTGAACCAAATCTGACAGGACTGCTGACCTGTGGAGATCGGTCAGGATCTTCACCAGCCGCCCGACCCAGAGCGCCCGATGATGCGCGTCCAAATATATGGAGGACACATGCCGCACATCTTGATGTTGACGAATAGCCCCGGATCCTCGGTGGGTGTGCTTCCCGCGCTCGAATTGCTGAACCACAAGGTCCACATTCTGCCCGCCGAACCGACCGCATTGCTGGAAACCGAGCCCTGCGACGTGGTGATGGTCGACGCACGTAAAGACATGGTCGGGGCCAGATCGCTCACCCAACTGCTGAAAGCCACCGGACTGAGTGCCCCGCTGATGCTGGTGCTCACCGAGGGTGGGATGGCCGCCGTCGCCGCGAACTGGCTGGCTGACGAGGTCGTCCTCGACTCCGCCGGTCCGGCTGAGGTGGAGGCCAGGCTACGCCTCGTCATCGCGCGGTCCAGTGCCGCCGAGACGGAAAGCAGCAGCGAGATCCGCGCCTCCGGCGTCGTCATTGACGAGGCCAGCTACACCGCCCGGGTCGGCGGGGAACCGTTGAACCTGACCTATAAGGAATTCGAGTTGCTCAAGTACCTGGCGCAGCATCCGGGCAGGGTGTTCACCCGCGATCAGCTACTGCACGAGGTGTGGGGCTACGACTATTACGGCGGCACTCGTACCGTTGACGTTCATGTGCGGCGGCTGCGGGCAAAACTGGGCGCCGACCATGAGCAACTGATCGGGACCGTGCGCAACGTGGGGTACCGGTTCACGCTGAACCGGTCCACCGACGACCGGCCAGCGGTCGACGCCTGAGGATTGCCTCCCTCCAGAAGACGCTTCCCAAAACACGCCGCTTAACGAAAGAAGTCCCTCCCCCACTTGCGTGGCGGTGGGACTTCTTTTGTCTTACAAAGTGGAGGACATACGGGTCGAACGTATCGCGGGCACCCCACTGGTGCATCCCCCGTGAACGATCCCCAACATTACCCCACCGGCTGCTCCAGGCCAAAATCCTCCCCTACGCACGGGGTACCAGGGGGTTAAGCTGGCATCATGACCACAGCCCACGTTCCCACCTGGCCCATTCTCCATTCCGCTGGGGCTCCCGACCCGCGGGTCCTGCAGGACA
>NZ_ASZW01000285.1:11724-12266 GCF_000468215.1 Arthrobacter sp. CAL618
CCGCGGCTGCCGCGGAGGCCGACGGCAACCCTCCTCTGTCCGAGCAGACCCTGGTCAACCTGAAAACCGCGGGTGCCCATCCGGGGTCACTGCTGGTTTTCGCCACCTACGCGGTCGACGACGACTCTTCCGGCGGAGATCCGGCTGGGGCATCCCACGACACCGAAGAACTGGCCGGGGTTGCGGTGGTGAGCCTGCCCCGCACCGGGACCGGCGCTGATAATGCCGATGAGGGTGAAGCTGGCGACCCGGGCGTGCTCGAGCTTGTGGTCCGGCCGACCTACCGCAGCCAGGGAGTCGGGACCGCCCTGGCCGACGCCGTCCAGGCCCACGGGTTGCCGAATCTGCATGCCTGGTCCCACGGCAATCACGCGGCGGCTGTCAGCCTGGCCACCAAGAATGGGTTCGCGCCCGTGCGGGAACTGTGGCGGATGCGTCAGACCCGGGCCGCACTGGAGGAGTCGGTCCTGGCTCCCACCGCCGACCAGATCACCCTGCCCGACGGCGTCGTTCTCCGCGCCTTCCAGCCAGGCGTCGACGAG
>NZ_ASZW01000285.1:12276-35832 GCF_000468215.1 Arthrobacter sp. CAL618
CTGGCGGCGAACCGGGCGGCGTTCGCCCATCACGCCGAGCAGGGCTCAACCACGCTTGAAGACCTCCAGGCGCGGATGGCCGAAGACTGGTTCGACCCCGCAGGGTTCCTGCTGGCGGTCCGTGAATCCGACGGGCAGCTGCTGGGTTTCCACTGGACCAAGGTGCATCCACGCTCGGGTGACCACCCCGCGATGGGTGAGGTGTACGTCGTCGGCGTCACCCCCGATGCCCAGGGCATGGGCCTGGGGAAGGCACTGACTATCGCCGGAATCGAGCACCTGCATCGCCAGGGCCTGCAGGCAATCATGCTTTATGTCGACGCCGACAACACCGCCGCTGTGGCCCTCTACCGCAAGCTGGGATTCACCCGCTGGGATGTTGACGTCATGTACGCGCCGCAGGTTTCCGGGGCAAGCTTGTAAGGTGGATCCTGATGCCGTGAAACCCCTCCAGAGAGGGGTGGATCAAGGCAACCTACCCGCTGTCAGGAGACACTATGGAATCGGAAACCGCGGCACGCGTTCCGGCACGGTATGGCTCGTCCGAAGTTGCACCGGCCCGTGCCACCCAGGACCGCATCGACATCCCGGAGTTCGCCCCGAGCCTGCTCCCCTCCGGCGAGATCACGCCTGACCGGTTCCTCGACCGTGAGTCGAGCTGGCTCGACTTCAACGCCCGGGTGTTGGAGCTCGCCGAAGACCCCGACCTGTACCTGCTGGAGCGGGTCAGCTTCCTCTCCATTTTCGCGTCCAACCTGGACGAGTTTTTCATGGTGCGCGTAGCCGGCCTGAAGCGCCGCATCGCGACCGGCCTGGCTGTCCCGTCAGCCGCCGGCCTGAGCCCCATTGAGCAGCTCGAGCAGATCATGGCCGACGGCTACAAGCTGCAGCAGCGTCACGCCGCCGTCTTCGCAGAGAACATTCGACCGGCCCTGGCCGAGGAGAACATTCACCTCACCACGTGGGACGAGCTCGACGACGCCGCCCGCACCGACCTGAACAAGCTCTTCGCGGAGAAGGTCTTCCCGATCCTGACGCCCCTGGCCGTGGATCCAGCGCACCCCTTCCCGTACATTTCGGGGCTCTCACTGAACCTCGCCGTCGTCGTCCGCAATCCGGTGAGCGAAAAGGAACTCTTCGCCCGCGTCAAGGTTCCCGACCAGTTGCCGCGCCTGATTTCGGTGGACGGCCCCCGCGCCGGGAACGTCACCGGCCGCACGGCCCGGTTCATCCCGCTGGAGGAGGTCATCGCCGTCCACCTGGACCAGTTGTTCCCGGGCATGGAAGTCCTCGAACACCACACCTTCCGGGTGACCCGGAACGAGGACCTCGAAGTGGAAGAGGACGACGCCGAGAACCTCCTTCAGGCGCTGGAGAAGGAGTTGCTGCGCCGCCGGTTCGGCCCACCGGTCCGGCTGGAGGTCACCACCGATATCAATCCGAGCATCCGCGCCCTGCTGTCACGTGAACTCGGCGTGGAAGAGGACGAGGTGTACGGCCTGCCGGCGCCGCTGGATCTCCGTGGGCTCAGCGTGATCGGCGGCATCGACCGCGGCGAGCTTCGCTACCCGAAGCACGTCCCGCACACCAACCGTGACCTCAAGGAAAGCGAGACGTCGAAGGCTGCGAATGTGTTTGCCGCCATGCGCCGCCGCGACATTCTGCTGCACCACCCCTATGACTCGTTTTCCACCTCCGTTCAGGCGTTCCTGGAGCAGGCAGCGGCCGACCCCAAGGTGCAGGCCATCAAGCAGACCCTGTACCGCACGTCGGGCGACTCGCCAATTGTCGATGCGCTGATTGACGCCGCGGAGTCCGGCAAACAGGTACTCGCCCTCGTCGAGATCAAGGCCCGGTTCGACGAACAAGCCAACATCTCCTGGGCACGCAAGCTGGAGCAGGCCGGGGTGCACGTGGTGTACGGGATTGTGGGACTGAAGACGCACTGCAAGCTTTCCCTCGTGGTCCGGCAGGAAATCGATGGACTTCGCCGGTACTGCCACATCGGCACCGGCAACTATCACCCGCGCACGGCCCGCTACTACGAGGATTTCGGCCTGTTGACCGCCAATGACCAGGTGGGCCAGGACCTGACCCGACTGTTCAACCAGCTGTCGGGATATGCGCCGAAATCCACCTTCAAGCGTCTCCTTGTCGCCCCGCGTTCAGTGCGCTCCGGGCTGATTGACCGGATTGAACGCGAGATTGCCAACCAGAAGGCCGGTCTTGCGGCTCGCGTGGTGGTGAAGGTCAACTCGATTGTTGACGAGGCCATCATCGACGCGCTCTATCGTGCATCGCAGGCCGGGGTGAAGGTGGACGTCATTGTCCGCGGGATCTGCTCGGTACGCCCCGGCGTCCCGGGCCTCAGCGAGAACATCACAGTCCGCTCGGTATTGGGCCGTTTCCTTGAGCACTCACGGGTGTTCGCGTTTGCGAACGGCGGAGACCCAGCTGTATTCATCGGTTCGGCGGACATGATGCACCGCAACCTGGACCGTCGGGTGGAGGCGCTGGTGCAGCTCAGCGCGCCCGAGGACATCGCCTACCTCATGTCCCTGCTCGACCGGTACATGGACGAGGGAACGGCGAGCTGGCACCTCGACAACCAGGGCGATTGGACCCGCCACCACAAGGACGACGACGGCGCACCGCTCAGCGACGTGCAGAGCTACCTGCTGGCTTCCCGTGCACGCAACCGGTCAGCGGTCCGCCGCTGATGGCCTCAACTGACGAGGCGGTCACGGAAACCGCCCAGGACGCGGCGCCGGCGGTGGTGGCAGCGGGTGCTATCTGCTGGCGGAAGGAACAGGGGCAGCTCGAGGTACTCCTGATCCACCGTCCAAGCTATACGGACTGGTCCTGGCCCAAGGGCAAGATCGACCCCGGTGAGACCACCCCTGAGTGTGCAGCCCGGGAAGTGTTGGAAGAGGTTGGCCTGCGGATTTCGCTGGGCATTCCCCTGGCGTCGACTCGTTACGCAGTGGCCTCCGGGCAGAAGGTGGTCTACTACTGGGCGGCACGCACGGAGCGCATGACGGTCCGCCCGGACGGCAAGGAAGTAGACAAGTTCCTGTGGGTCGCCCCGGCCCGGGCGTTGGAGTTGTTGACCAACCCTACCGATCGTGAACCCCTTGAATCGTTGATTGCGGCTTACGCAGCGGACCAGCTGGAGACCTGGCCGCTGATCGTGGTCCGCCATGCCAAGGCGAAGCCGCGCTCGTCCTGGACCCGTGCGGAAGGCGAACGCCCCCTGGCGGCTACCGGTCGCCGGCAAGCCGCAGCAGTGAGCCGGCTCCTTGAGGCCTGGGGCCCGTCCTGGGTGGTGAGCAGCCCATGGGAACGGTGTGTTCAGACCGTCGCTCCGTACCTGAAGAACAAGGACATCAAACTCAAACTCGCTGATTCAATGACCGAGCGTAACGCCACGCGCAAGCCGGACAAGGCCCGTTCAACGGTGGAGAAACTCTTCGATAAGCGCCGTCCCGTGGCGCTGTGCACCCACCGCCCGGTCCTCCCCCTCATATTTGGCGTGCTGCAGCGCCACATGCCCGACACCCTGGCAGTTGGACTGCCGGCCGACGACCCGTATCTGGCGCCCGGAGAAGTGCTGATTTCCCACGTCAGCACCAGGACTCCGGGCCGCATTGTCGCGCTCGAGCAGTTCAGGGCCTACGACGACTAAGCCAGTCCGACCCCTAGGACAGTTCATCGCGGATGAAGTCCTCATTTTCCGGAGCGACTACGCGTGAGTACAGGTAGCCGACCAGGAGGACGACGAATGGGAGTGCAATCAGGAACCAGCCCAGCGGGCTGAGTCCCCACGGCGTCACCGAGGGATCCACCCCTTCGGCAGTTGTCCCAGCCAGCAGGCCGAAGCGGGACATGAGGAGATACTCGCCGATCAGGAGCCCGATGAATGCCACGATCGGAGCAATCACTGTAGTGAAGACGCCTTCTGCGCCCTTGTTCCTGCGGAAATAGGCGACGACGGCAAGACAGACCAGTGCTTCGATCAGCACAATTGCCACCACTGCCAGGCCGCTGAACCAATAGAACATGTTCAGGATCGGCTCCAGCTGGAACAACGTGAAGAGCAAAATCACCACACCAGTGACGGCGGAAGTTGTCAGTGAAGCGCTTTGGGGAGCGCCTTTGACATTGACCCGTGCCAGCCGGCCGGGCAGGACTCCGCCACGCCCCAGGGCAAAGACGTAGCGGCCGGCCGCATTCTGAAAAGCCAGGAGGCCGGCAAACAGGCTAGAGAGGACGAGCACACTCATGACCGTGGCCATCCAGCCGCCAACGTATTCGGTGGCCAGGGAGAAAAGGACAGCGGCAGGATCTGCCAGCGGAACTCCATCCACCGTCGAGTATTCCACCGTGGCTTCGACCACTCGGGACGCGCCCATACCCGTCACCAGCGCAAACGCGGTTACAGCGAACAACACCGTAATCAACCCAACCGCCAGATAAGTGGCCCGCGGAACAATACGCTTCGGGTCCTTGGATTCCTCACCATAAATTGCGGTAGCTTCGAACCCGATAAATGACGCGAACGCGAAGGCAAACGCAATGCCAGCCGATCCGGCGAGTCCACCCACCAGAATGGCCTGGGGTGAGAAGGAGGCTACGAAGTCGTAGCCCTCGGGGCCGCCGTCAAACAGGATTGCAACGGCGGTGATCGCCAGGGCGAGCACCTCGAGCAGCATCAACGCTCCGAGCACCTTCGCTCCGACATCAACACTTGCCAGCGACAGGACCGTGACGACCGCCCACGCAGCAAACGTCCAAAGCCACCACGGCAGTTCAAGGCCGAGAGCACCCATCTGCCCTGCCATCAGCCCGCCGAAGAAACCGAAAATGGCGAGCTGGATGGCAACGTAGGCGATCAATGAGACAAACGCGGAGCCTAAGCCGACGTTCGCGCCGAGGCCACGTCCGATGTAGGCGAAGAAGGCGCCGGCGTTGGTGACGCGCTGGCTCATCGCTGAGTAACCAACACTGAAGAGCAACAGCGTCAGACCAACGATTAGGTACGCTCCGGGTGCGGCCGCACCGTTTCCCAGCACAATCGCAATCGGGACGGCTCCGGTCATACCGACCAGGGGCGCCGCGGCTGCGACGACGAAAAATACGACGCCAATTACCCCAAGCCTGCCATGGCGCAGCGTGGTCCTTGATCCATCGGCGGGGCTTGATCCGCCGGCGGAGACTGTATCGGGTCTGTTCATGGTCTATCTCCTCAAATGAGCCGTCCCGCCAGGGCGGGACCTTGCGAAAGCTTCCTCCTGCGCATGAGTACTTTTCTGATGCTCGTTGGGAAGCGACTTGCGGTAAGGCAGACGTCGGTTGGCCAGCGAATCGGCCCTAGCCGTTGATCACCTGCGGAACAGCCACGCCCTTCAAACCCTCAACACCGAATTCCAGCCCGTACCCGGACTGCTTGATGCCGCCGAATGGTACGCGGGGGTCGACCGCGCCGTGCTTGTTGATCCACACGGTGCCCGCCTCGATCCGCGACGCTACCTTGCGGGCAGCGTCCACATCGGAGGACCACACGGATGCGCCAAGGCCGACCTCAAGGTCGTTCGCCATGGCAATCGCCTCGTCGACGGTGCTGTAGCGAATGATCGGCAGCGCCGGACCGAATTGCTCCTCGGCGACGAGCGGATTCTTGTTGTCGACGTCGGCGATGAGAGTGGTCGGGTAGAAGTATCCGACCTGATCCGCATCGGGGTTGCCGCCGATAAGTACACGCGCGCCGGACTCCTTCGCGGCGTCTACCAGGCGAGCCACGATGTCGAACTGTGCCTTGTTCTGCAGCGGTCCAAGGACGTTCGCCTCGTCTAGTCCAACACCCATCGGCATTGCCTCCGCTACAGCGGTCAATGCCTCACAGACCTCGTCGTAAATGTCCTCGTGTACGTACAGTCGCTTCAGGGCAGCGCACGTTTGGCCGGTATTGATGAAGGCGCCCCAGAAGAGCCCTTCCGCGATTGCCTTGGGGTCGGCATCCGGCAGAACAATACCGGCATCGTTTCCGCCCAGCTCAAGGGTGAGCCGCTTGATGCTGTCAGCGGAGGACTTGATAATCGCCTTGCCCGTGGCCGTGGATCCGGTGAACATGATCTTCCCGATCGCCTCGTGCTCCACCATGCGACTGCCAACCTCACCATCCCCACATACCGCGGTCAATAGACCGTCAGGCAGTTCCTGGTTAAGCACGTGAACCAGTGCAAGGACGCTTAGTGGCGTGTATTCCGACGGCTTCACGACGACGGCGTTCCCCATCCTGAGCGCGGGAGCAATCTGCCAGATGGTGATCATCATCGGCCAGTTCCAGGGGCCGATTGCTCCGACCACACCAATGGGACGGTAGTGAACCTGCGCGAAGGTCTCGCCGTCGTCGGCTACGGTTTCTGGCTCGAGGACCGTGGTGGCGGCTGCGCGGAGCCATGCCGAACACGCACCAACTTCGAAGCGTGCGTTGGGACCGTTGAGCGGCTTGCCCTGTTCCCGGGATAGCAGAATGGCCAGCTCTTCTGCGGAGCGGTCGATCGCCTCGGCGGCCTTCAACAGCATCTCGGTGCGGGCTTCATGGCTGAGCGCGGCCCATGCGGGCTGGGCTGCTGCCGCTGCCGAGATGGCAGCCTCGAGATCGGCGACACTATGCGCCGGTGCCTGACCGACGGTTTCACCGGTCGCGGGGTCCTTGATAGTTCGAGTAGGGCCTGAAGCCGGGGTAATTGAGTCGAGTAGCGCGTCGTAGGTTTCCATGAATACTCCCCTTTGAGTAGTTAGGCCAGGTGTTCCTGACAGCGACCCGGAGGCTGTGATCCCCCGCGAGGTGTGTTCTGCAACACATTGGCTACAGACTAGACCCAGCAACCCTCATCCGTCATCTTTTTTCGACAGCGGGCGAATTTACCTCACGACAGATTCTGCAGAAACCCGTCCAACTGGTCGGTATAGGCGGGGAGATTGTCCTCGGGTATAGATAGGGCAGCTGTGATCTGCGCACCCAGGAACAGGTTCATCAGTTGCTCGCTGATGAGAGCGTCCGGCACCTCGGTGGTAATCTCGCCCGTCTGTCGCGCTTCACCGAGGTGGCGCTTCAGCGCAACCCGCCACTGCTCCATCGATTCGCGGTGAATGGCCATCTTGAATTCGTCCGTGACAGCCTTCTGCCAAAACGGGATAACGACGCGGGCCTCGCTGACCTTTTCTTCGTCAATCGGCAGGACTTCCCTTCCGAACGCCCGGATTGCAGGTAGCCCAGTCTGGTTGAAGGTCGTCAGGGCAATCCGTTGATTGGTGCGGTTGAAGACATGCCGGAACGCAAAGGTGAGCAGATCGTCTTTCGTCGGAAAGTAGGGTTTCAGTGCCCCATTTGAAAAGCCGGCTTCGAGTGCAATGTCGCGCATCGTTGCGCCCTCGATTCCGTGCCGCGCGATGATTCTCCACGTTGCGTCCACGAGTTCCAGACGTCGCTGGTGATGGTCAACAATCTTGGGCACGTCGCACTTCTCCTTCAGAAAACTCTTGTGATCCATCTTACCTTCGGCTTACTCTACGAACATAGAAAAACACCGGACTGAGGATTCTCATGACAACGTCACCCACAGCGACTGCCAATTCCTACGCACTGGCCACAGCGGAAGAAATTCTGGAAGTGCAACGCATCCTCCGAGACAAGGGCCTGCTCGGAACGACCAGAAGGATTGCCTACCTCGGGCTTGTCGATCCCAGCCGTGCGTCTACTGCGGGTGAGGAGGGCCGCCGGTTCCGTATTTTCCTTCACGACACGTCGGGCTCAGCACCGCTGGATGTGGTCGTTTCTGCGACTACCGGCGAGGTGCTCACCACTGTGGAGCTGGATACAGCTGTGATGGGTGAGCTCCCGGTGCTTGAGGAGGAGTTCGCAGCCGTGGAGGAACTACTGTCCACCGACGACCGTTGGCTTGCCGCGCTCGCTGCCAGGAACCTCGACGTCGCCACCGTGCGCGTCGCACCGCTGTCCGCTGGTGTGTACGAATACCCCGAAGAAAAAGGGCGACGCATCCTCCGCGGGCTCGCCTTCGTCCAGGAACACGGGACGGATAGCGCGTGGGCACACCCAATTGACGGGCTGGTGGCGTACGTCGACGTCGTCAGGAAAGAGGTCACGCAAGTCCTGGATCTGGGGGTCATGCCGATCCCGCAGGAGCACGGCAACTACACCGATCCCGAACTGACGGGACCGCTGCGCACTACGCAGAAGCCGATCAGCATCACTCAGCCCGAGGGGCCCAGCTTTGCCGTTACCGGCGGCAATCACGTGGAGTGGGAGAACTGGAGTGTTGACGTCGGCTTCGACGTCCGGGAGGGCGTGGTTCTCCACAACCTCTCCTTCAATGACAAAGGTCGGATCCGGCCCATCATCAAACGTGCCTCCATCGCCGAAATGGTGGTCCCGTATGGTGACCCCTCTCCTGTCCGGTCGTGGCAGAACTACTTCGATACGGGAGAGTATCTCGTGGGCCAATACGCCAACTCACTCGAACTAGGTTGCGACTGCCTGGGTGATATCACCTACCTCAGCCCTGTCATCAGCGATGCGGCAGGGAACCCACGCGAAATCCGGAACGCAATCTGCATGCATGAAGAAGATTGGGGCATCCTCGCCAAACACAGCGACCTATGGTCCGAGATCAACTACACAAGGCGCAACAGGCGACTCGTGATTTCCTTTTTCACCACGGTGGGCAACTACGACTATGGGTTCTACTGGTACCTGTACCTCGACGGCAACATAGAGTTCGAGGCCAAAGCCACCGGCGTCGTCTTCACCAGCGCCTATCCGGTGGACGGATCTCCCAACATGTCGCAGATTGCCCCGGGGCTTGGAGCGCCATTCCACCAACATCTCTTTAGCGCCCGCCTCGATATGGCCATTGACGGCTTCACTAACAGGGTGGAGGAGGAAGACATTGTCCGGCAGCCACTGGGACCGGAGAACCCGCGCGGCAACGCGTTTTCCCGCAAGCGGACGGCTCTGACCCGGGAGTCGGAGAGTGTTCGGGAAAGCGATGCGCGAAGCGGCCGCACCTGGGTGATCTCCAACCCGGAGTCCTTGAATCGCCTCGGTGAGCCGGTGGGATACAAGCTGCATTCGGAAGCCCAGCCAACGCTGCTGGCAGATCCCGAGTCCTCCATCGCACGGCGTGCGACCTTCGCCACCAAGGACCTGTGGGTCACCCGGTTCGCTGAGGACGAGCGCTATCCCACCGGCGACTTCGTCAATCAGCATGTGGGCGGCGCTGGACTACCCGCGTACGTTGCGCAGGACCGCGACCTCGATGGGCAAGACCTCGTGGTGTGGCACACCTTTGGGCTGACACACTTCCCCCGGTTGGAGGATTGGCCGATCATGCCGGTGGACACGGTTGGCTTCAAGCTTCGCCCCGAAGGCTTCTTTGACCGCAGCCCGGTCCTGGACGTCCCGCCAAACGCACCGGCTGCTGGCGGGCACTGCCACAGCTAGCCTCGCGGTGAAGCGCGCCGGGTGGCCTTAAAGCACTCAACCACTAGAGTGGATGGGGTGAGTTCACAACCCATCCCCACCCCGTACGAGGATCTGCTGCGCGATGTGATGGCCAACGGTGCGGTCAAGACCGACCGCACCGGCACCGGAACGCGCAGCGTCTTCGGGCGACAGCTGCGCTTCGACCTCGCGGACTCCTTCCCGCTGGTCACCACCAAACGCGTGCATTTCAAATCCGTGGCCCTGGAGCTGCTCTGGTTCCTTCGCGGGGATTCCAACGTGTCCTGGCTGCAGGAACGCGGCGTCAAAATCTGGAACGAATGGGCCGGCGACGACGGCGAACTCGGTCCGGTCTACGGCGTCCAGTGGCGCTCCTGGCCCACGCCCGACGGCGGACATATCGACCAGATCGCCCAGGTGGTCGAGGACCTCAAAACCAACCCGGATTCCCGGCGGCACCTGGTCTCCGCATGGAATGTCTCCGAACTGCACAACATGGCCTTGCCGCCGTGCCACGCGTTCTTCCAGTTCTACGTGGCGGACGGCAAGCTGTCCTGCCAGCTGTACCAGCGTTCGGCGGACACCTTCCTCGGTGTGCCGTTCAACATCGCCTCCTACGCCCTGCTGACCCTGATGGTTGCGCAGCAGGTGGGACTGGAGCCAGGGGAACTCATCTGGACCGGCGGCGACGTCCATATCTACGACAACCATGTGGAGCAGGTCAGGGAACAGCTGACTCGTGAGCCCTACCCGAGCCCCCAACTGCTGATCAACCGCAAACCCGAGAGCATCTTCGACTACACGCTGGAGGACTTTGACGTGGTGAATTACCAGCACCATCCCACTATCAAGGCACCGATCGCCGTATGAGTTCAATGAACCGCGGCATCATCGAGGCCATCGGACGGGAACCGTTCGTCGGCATGATCTGGGCCCAGACGGAAAACGGTGTGATCGGGAAAGACGGCGGGATGCCGTGGCGTCTCCCCGAGGATATGGAGCACTTCAAGCGGACCACCACGGGACATCCGGTGATCATGGGGCGCCACACCTGGCAGTCCTTTCCCGCAAAATATCGCCCCCTCCCGGACCGCACCAACATCGTGGTGAGCAAGCACGGGCTGGAGGCAGGTGAGTTGGCGGGCGCCGTCGTCGTCGACTCGCTGGAGGACGCACTCGAGGAAGCCCGACGCAGTCCGGGCGCCGAGCAGATCTGGGTGATCGGCGGCGGGCAGATCTACGAAGCCGCCCTGCCAATCGCCCAGGCGGCCGTCGTGACAGTGATCGAGTCGACGACCAAGGGCGACACCTTTGCCCCGACGCTGGGGCCGGACTGGCAACTCGATGGCGTCACTCCACAGCAAGGCTGGCTTTCGGGCGCCAACGGCACGCGCTACCGGATCAGCCTGTGGACCCGCGGCCGGGACTAGCCGGATAGCTCCGGCGAGCTTCGTAACCAAGCGGGGCTCACGGGGGTCCTGACCTAGACTGGGAGCATGACTTCTGCAGTAAATAGTTCATCCTCAGCGCCCAGCGTCGGCTTCGTCGGCTGGCGCGGCATGGTGGGATCGGTCCTGATGCAGCGCATGCAGGACGAGGGCGATTTCCGCCTGATCAACCCCGTGTTCTTCTCCACTTCCAACGTGGGAGGCGCGGCGCCGTCGTTCGCTGAGGGCGCTCCGGCGCTCCAGGACGCGTACGACGTCGACACGCTGGCCAAGCTCTCCACCATCGTCACTGCCCAGGGCGGCGATTACACCGCCGAGGTGTACCCGAAGCTTCGCGACAGCGGCTGGGACGGACTGTGGATCGACGCGGCATCAACGCTGCGGATGGAGTCCAGCTCCATCATCGTGCTGGACCCGGTGAACCGGGACGTCATCGACGCGGGCCTCTCCCGCGGTGTGCGCGACTTTGTTGGCGGTAACTGCACCGTCTCCTGCATGCTCATGGGGCTTGGCGGCCTGTTCCGCAACGGCCTCGTCGAGTGGGGGACCTCGATGACGTACCAGGCGGCGTCCGGCGGTGGCGCCCGCCACATGCGTGAACTGTTGAACCAGTTCGGTGCCATCCACGGTGCCGTGGCGCCTAACCTGGACGATCCAGCGTCGGCCATCCTGGCCATCGATCAGGCCGTCCTGGCGCAGCAGCGCAACCCTTCGATGGACGCATCACAGTTCGGGGTGCCGCTGGCGGGATCGGTGATCCCCTGGATTGATGCCGATCTCGGTAACGGGATGTCCCGCGAGGAATGGAAGGCCGGCGCCGAAACCAACAAGATCCTCGGCACAGATGCGGTCGACGGCGGCCGGATCCCGTTCGATGGGCTCTGCGTCAGGATCGGGGCCATGCGGTCACACTCGCAGGCGCTGACCCTGAAGCTCACCGAAGACGTGCCACTCGCCGAGATTGAACGCCTCATTGACAGTGACAACGAATGGGCGACTGTAATCCCCAACACCAAGGAAGCCACCATGGCAGGGCTGACACCGGTCGCGGCGACCGGTTCGCTGTCAGTCCCTGTGGGGCGGCTCCGGAAGCTGGAGATGGGACCGCAGTATCTGAGTGCCTTCACCGTGGGAGATCAGCTGCTGTGGGGCGCCGCAGAACCGCTGCGCCGGATGCTGCTGATCTCCACCGGAAACCTTTAGGAACCAGCCTTCCAGGGACTGAAAGGCTCCCCGCTGGGCTAATTGTTAAGGCCTGAACTTTCGGCTCGGAGGGCGCAACCGATCAACAGCGGCTCCGGGTGCAGCCGGATACCAAACCGGTGTTCGACGCCGTCGGCCACCAGTGCGGCGATGGCCAGCAGGTCGGCGGCCGAGGCACTCCCCCGGTTGGTGACTGCCAGGGTGTGCTTGGTCGACAGGGAGGCCCGACCGCCTGCAGCGGTGAAGCCGCTGTCTGCGGCAAGGCCGAAGCCCTTCCCGAAGCCGGCCTGATCGATCAGCCAGGCCGCCGATAGTTTGACCTGCCCGTCTTCCGCCGTTGGGTACCGCGGAGCGTTATCGGGGAGGGCCGCCGCGGTGTCGGCGTCGACGAGCGGGTTGGTGAAGAAGGATCCGGTGCTGAACGTGTCGCGGTCGTCGGGGTCCAGCACCATTCCCTTTGCTGCGCGCAGTTTCAGGACGGCCCGCCGCACATCGTTGGCGTAGGCCCGCTCGCCAATGTTCACTCCCACCTCGCGTGCCAGCTCGGCGTACTTCACGGGAGCGCTCATCCGCCCCAGGCCCAACTGGAACTCAACGGTCAGCACCACGTAACGGGGCGACCCGTTCACGGTGGTGTGCTTCAACAGTGAATCCCGGTAGCCGAACTTCAGTTCAAAGTTTGTAAAGGACTTAACAGTATTTGTTTCTCGGTCCCAGGTGCGCACCGTGGCGATGGTCTGCGAGACGTCGGCCCCGTACGCACCAACGTTCTGAACGGGGGTGGCGCCGGTAGACCCGGGGATACCCGAGAGTGCCTCAAGGCCGGAGAAGGCGTGCAGCACCGTGTATTCGACGAGGGCGTCCCAGGGCTGGCCCGCCTCGGCCTTGACCATCACACCACCGCATGTGGCGTCGTCGTCGTTCACTGAGAAACCGGTCGAGGCCAGACGTATTACCGTGCCCGGGAAGCCTTCGTCGGCGATGATGAGGTTTGATCCGCCGGCAATGATCAGCAGGGGGTCGCCCGCTTCGTCAACTGATCGGACGGCGTCGATGATTTCCGCTTCGGTGCGCGCCTCCACGTAGGTGTGGGCGGGGCCGCCGACGCCGGCCGTGGTCAGTTCAGCCAGCAGGGTCACCAGATGTGCACCACTGCCTGTGCCTTGACCAACACCTTGAGCCCCGCCGACATCACGGTGAGGTCCACGCGGACCGTTGAATTGTCGAGGTCTACTACGCCGATCTTGCCGGCCACCTCAATCACCGCACCCGGCGTGCCCTCGGCGGTGGTGTCCTCGACGATCACCGGTTTGGTGAATCGGGTCTGATAGTCGACGACGGCGGTGGGGTCGCCCACCCAGTCGGTGACCAGCTGTACAGCTGCCCCCATGGTGAACATGCCGTGGGCAATGACGCCCGGCAAGCCGACGCTTTGGGCGAAGTCAGAGTTCCAGTGGATTGGGTTGAAATCACCGGAGGCGCCAGCGTACTTGACGAGATCCTGGCGGGTCAGCTCGACGGTGGTGGATCCGATTTCCTGGCCGACGCTGAGGTCGGCGATAGCAATGCCCATTACTGTTCCTCTCCGCGCACCAGCAGTGATGACGTGGTGGTCGCGGTCTTTTCACCGTCGGTGGTGGAGATTTCGGCGCGGGTGGTGATCATCGCACCGCCGCCCATTGCGCGGACCGTGTCAACATGGAGCTCGGCCACCAGTTCATCACCGGCCACGATCGCACGGTGGTGAACGAACCGCTGGTCGGCGTGAACCACGCGGCTGAAGTCGATGCCGGCGTCGGGATCGTTGATCAGCTGGGCATCCGCCAGCTGCGCCACAATGATCGCGAAGGTGGGTGGTGCCACCAGGTCCCGGTGCCCGAGGTCCTGGGCGGCTTCGACCTCATAATGCGACGGGTGGGTTGCCTTGACGGCGCGGGCGAATTCGCGGATCTTTTCGCGGCCCACGACGTATGCCGGACCGGCGGGATAGCTGCGGCCCTGCAGCTCTGGATTGATAGTCATGGGGCTCCTGACGGGTGCGGTGGAAGTTCGTTTCCAGCCTAGTGCAGTGGGCTACTTCTTTTGGGTACGCGCCTGGTGCCGACGCTTGGCATCCCGCGCACGCACGACCAGTCCCGCCAGGTGCGTCACCAGACCGGCGACAAGTACCGGGATGCCCGTGAACACTGTGGCGTTGCTGCCAGTAGCTGCGCCCAGAACGGCGATCAGAATGCCGGCACCGGTCAGGATGAGGGCGGCGATGACCAGCCGGCGATACAGGTCCGATCCGGTGTCCCAGGGGGTGTTCAACATGGGTTAAGCCTACCGGGCGCCGCGCATTCCAGTGGAGAGCGGGCTAGAACAGGGCCGCCTGGACATCCGGAATCTCCGACACATACGGGCCGAGTTCAATCCGTTGTCCCTTAAGCCGCGAAAGGTCAACCAGGAACGGCACCTCCGACCCCCTGATGAAGGCCAGCGCGGTGGGTCCCAACAGAGCATCCACCCGGAACCCGTGCTCCCCCGCGGCCAGGCTGTGGGGGTAAAGGTGCGCCCCAGTCGCGCCAAGCACTGTTGCCCACGACGGCGGTGCCTCCCACTGCTCCTCCACCGCCCGGAACCCGGCCAGGTCCAGACCACCGTGAAGCAGGCTCCTGACACTCGCGGCAAATTCGGCATTGATCCCATTAAGCGACGCCCCGGTGCGCGGCGACGCCAGCGCTGCGGTTTTCGCCGACGCCCGGACGGCCTGCGCAAGGCCCACTTCGCGAGTGACAACGTCCTCGAGCACCCGAACAATCCGCCCGTCGTCCGCACACGCCACATAACGGGCGACGACGGCGCCCTGCTCCGCCAGCCGGTGCCACTTGCGGAGGTTCGAGGCGGTCCCAACTTTAGAGGCCCCGTCGGCGAAGGTGGCAACATACAGCCAGTGCTCTTGCGCCAGGTAACTCAACAATCCATCGGGGGCGATGCCGGACCGGTGCACATCATGCATGAACCGTAGGTCATCCCGGGAGAAGCACCTCCCGCACTGGTAGCCGCGCTCGGCAGTGGTTTGCTGTGGACATGGCGTGTGCTCTCGCGCGTCGGGGCCAAACACTCGATGAAACCCGAGGCAATGCCGTTCGCCGTACTGGCTCAACAACCGAAACCCAAGGTCGCCACCACCCTTCTCCGCTGGCCCACGAGGGACCAACGCAAGGTCGTGCTGATCTCCCTCGGGGGTGGCTAGGGAAAGCACCGGCCCGTCCCGATGCCAGCTCACACCCCTGCAGAGAAAACGTTCATCGCCCATCCGTCAACTCTAGACATTGGAACCCGCGAGGCCCGAACCCACTGAAGGACCGGTGGTTCCCCACCGGTCCTTCAGTAAAGCTCTGATTCAGTAGAGCTCTGGACGTTGGGCAGTACTCTGCCCGGAGCGAGTCAGTTAGGCGGTCTGGCCTTCGTGCTCGCCTTCGGCGATCTCCTCGATCATCTTGTCGTTGAAGGCCGGGAGGTCGTCAGGGGTGCGGCTAGTGACGAAGCCCTGGTCAGTGACCACTTCGTCGTCGCTCCAGTTGGCTCCGGCGTTACGGAGGTCGGTCTGCAGCGTGTGGTACGAAGTTAGGTCGCGACCGCTGACTACTCCTGCGTCGATCAACAGCCAGGGCGCGTGACAGATCGCCGCGACTGGCTTGTGCTGGGCAAAGAATGCGCGGGCAAACTCCTGGGCGTCCTTGTCGACGCGCAGGTGATCCGCGTTTACCACTCCGCCCGGTAGGACCAGGGCGTGGAAGTCGTCAGCATTGGCGTCCGCGACCGTGAGGTCAATGGTGAACGTGTCACCCTTGTCGGTGCCGTTGAAACCCTGAACCGTGCCGCTACCTGGGGCTACGAGCACGGGCTCGCCGCCAGCCTGCTTGACCGCATCCCAGGGGCTGGTGAGCTCAATCTGCTCGACTCCGTCGGTGAGTAGGAATGCGACTTTTTTACCGGAAATGTTATGGGGGGACATGCTTCCTCCTGTGTTCAGAACGTCGATGTCGTACTCCTCAACACTATGAACACGCGAGATAATAAGCAAGCTGTCTAAACCTGGAGGGGTTGACCTACAGGCCCTCGGCGACGCCCGCCGCTGCGGACAGCCAGGCGCGTTGAGTCGCCGGCCGCAGTGAGCCCCAGCGAATGCGGCCTTTGTGCAGCGCCGTGTCGTAGGGGATGGTCACCGCACAGCGGGCAAGCTGCGCGAAACCGTCGGCAATCTCCTGCGCCTGGGCTGCTGTGCCGTTCTTGTCGGACTGGCTGACAATGACGACGGCGTTCTGCGACAGCTCGGCGTACCGGCCTCCCCTGGCCTGCAACGCCTCGAGCAACAGGGCTCCGGCCTCCGCATGCTCTTCGAGGGTGGTGGTGGCGATCACCAACTGGTCAGTGTGGTGGATCATCCGCAGCCAACGCTCGGCCGTTTCGTCGTTGCCGGAGTCGACGACGTTCAGCCTGAAGTACTTCGACGCAACCTCGTGCAGGTCGTCGAAATTGTCGGCGGTGACCTTCTGCTCGGAGGCAAGGACATCCGGCTTGGAGCGCAGCACGTCGTACTTGTCCTCTGTCTGATGGTGCACGTAGCGGGCCAGCAGCGCCGACTGTGCCGAGGGAGCCAGCAGCTGAGCGGTCTGCGGCAACAGATCCATCACCGTGGCGCTGTGCGGCCCTTGCTCGGTGCGCCACCCGAGGGTGCCCCGGGTTTCGTTGTTGTCCCAGGCGAGTACCGGACCGCCACCGTTGCGGGCAAAGACTGAGGACAGCATCACAGTGGTGGGAGTCTTGTTGGCGCCGCCTTTACCGTTGACCACGGAGATGGTGCGGGGTCCGGGCCAATGCTGGCTCACGGCACGGGTATTGGCCCGTTCCTCCAGTTCACGCTGGGAAGGGGCAATGCGGATACCCAGTTTGGTCAGGATGCCCCTGAACCCGGTCTCGGCGGGCACCCGTGTGGTGTCAGCGGCAAGGAACGACTTCCGGGTACTCGGCTCTGCCTGCTGGCGGCCCGGTGCCGTTGGCGCCGCGGGCCCGGATGCTGCCACTGCGGGCGACGGAGCGGCTGCTGGCGACGGTACGACTGCGGGCGACGGAGCAGAGGACCCTGGCACACCGGTCACGGGCGGCTCAGCGGTCACAGGCGACTCCGCGGTCACAGAGTCGGCAGACTCCGGGGCTACCCGGTCGGCGAAGCGCGGGACCTCGGAGCTGGGCCCAGCAACCGGATTAGTCGCTGCGTCCCGGCGTCGTCGTGCGCGTGTGGGGAGAGCCCCGGGATTGACGTCGGGCCCCCAGTCGGAGTTGTTGTCTGTCATGGTTCCGTCCGTTTCGTGCGCCGCGTGCAGGTGGTGTTCATCTCTGGTGCGCCCGCACCATCCATGAGGATGCTTAGTGTGGGGCCGACCCGTCAGAACCATGATGGGAGAAGGCCGGTAAAAAAGAAAGCAGGTCAGCGGCTGCTCAGCCTCTGACCTGCTATGTCTGTAGCGGTGCCGGGACTCGATCCCGGGACCTCACGATTATGAGTCGTGCGCTCTAACCAGCTGAGCTACACCGCCACAAATGAGTGTGCCCGCAGCCGGACCAGTTGGTCTGCTTGCGGGACTCCCACTTGAGAGCCCCCCACCGGAATCGATCCGGTGACCTCGTTCTTACCAAGAACGCGCTCTACCACTGAGCTAGGGGGGCAACAGCAGAAAACTTTACCAGCTTCTGCCACCTACACGAAATCAGAATCCGACCACTAGAGCCGGGCCCTGATTTCACCGTCAGATCCCCGGAAAACCGGGGATCTGACGAAATCAATCAGCTACTAAATTACCACTTGTCGCGGCGCTGGGTGGTGCCTGCTCCGGCACCTTTACCGTGACGTTCCTTACGGTCCCCGCCGCCGCCGCCGGCGCTGTGGCCGGAGGAGCGGAAGCCGCCGTCGTGCCCGCGGTCCTTGTTGAACCCGCCGCCTTCACCTTCGCGCTTCTTGAACGGCTTCTTGAAGCCGTCGCGGTCGCCGGCAGGCTTGCGGCCCTTGTCCAGCTCGAGGTGAATCAGTTCGCCACCGATGCGGGTCTTGGACAGTGCACGCCACTGATCCTTGGACAGATCGGCTGGCAGCTCCACCAGGGTGTGGTCGGCGCGGATGTCGATGCCGCCGATCTGAGCTGAGGACAGGCCACCCTCGTTGGCGATAGCGCCAACAATGGAGCCCGGCATGACCCGCTGGCGACGTCCTACCGCAATGCGGTAGGTGGCGTTGCCCTCGGTCAGGCTGCGGGTTGGTCCGCGTGAGCCCAAGCCATCCTTGCGGCCGGCAGCGCGTTCCTTCTGCCCTGCAGGGGCTACCGGAATGTCCTTGACCAGGATCGGGTTGCCACCCTGCGCCATGACGGCGAGGGCTGCGGCGATCTCGGTGGCGGGCACATTGTGCTCGGTCTCGTAGCTGGTGATCAGGTCACGGAAGATTGACACATCTTCGGTGGCGATGGTCTCGGTGATGCGCTCGGCGAACTTGTTCATCCGCAGCGCGTTGACGGCGTCCGAGGAGGGCAGGTGCATCTGCTCGACGGGCTGGCGGGTTGCCTTCTCGATCGAACGCAGCAGGTACTTCTCCCGTGGCGTGATGAAGAGGATCGCGTCGCCCGAACGGCCCGCGCGGCCGGTACGGCCAATGCGGTGCACGTAGGACTCGGTGTCGTGAGGGATGTCGTAGTTGACGACGAGTGAGATGCGCTCGACGTCCAGCCCGCGGGCCGCGACGTCGGTGGCCACGAGGATGTCGAACTTGCCTTCGCGGAGACCTTCGATGGTCCGCTCGCGCTGCTGCTGGGGAATGTCACCGTTGATTGCTGCAGCCTGGAAGCCCCGTGAACGCAACTTGTCCGCCAGGTCTTCGGTTGCCATCTTGGTGCGCACAAACGCGATGATGCCGTCGAAGTCTTCGACCTCGAGGATGCGCGTCAGGGCGTCCAGCTTGTGCGGGCCCATGACCTGCAGGAAGCGCTGGCGCGTGTTGGTGCCGGTCGAGGTTTTACCCTTGACGGTGATTTCGGCTGGGTTGTTCAGGTACTTCGACGCAATGCGGCGAATGGCGCTGGGCATCGTTGCCGAGAACAGCGCCACCTGCTTGTCGTCAGGGGTACCGGACAGGATCTGCTCGACGTCGTCGGCAAAGCCCATACGAAGCATCTCGTCTGCCTCGTCCAGTACCAGGTACTGGAGGTTGGACAGATCGAGTGAACCCTTGGAGATGTGGTCGATCACACGACCCGGGGTACCCACCACTACCTGCGCGCCGCGGCGCAGACCGGCCAGCTGAGGGCCGTAAGGAGCTCCACCGTAGACGGGCAGAACAGTGAAGTTGTCAATGTGCTTGGCATAGGAAGCGAAAGCTTCGGCAACCTGTAGCGCCAGTTCACGGGTTGGTGCAAGCACCAGGATCTGGGTGAACTTGCTGGGACCGTTGAGGTCGGCGAGCTCAGCCATCCGGGACAGTGCGGGGATAGCGAATGCTGCTGTCTTACCGGTACCCGTCTGTGCCAGGCCGACGACGTCGCGCCCTTCCAGCAGCACCGGAATGGTGGCGGACTGGATGGGGGAAGGCTTTTCATAGCCGACATCGCTCAGGGCTGCGAGCACGCGGCCGTCGAGGCCGAAGTCGGTGAACTTGATGTCGTCTGCTTCAGGAGCTTCGACGTTCTGGGGTGCAACAACGGCGTCCGGTGCTGCAAGCGTCTCGGGAGTGTTGTTTTCTGGCATGAGGGAATGACCTTCAGGTAGATGCCGGAGAGCTGGAATTAAAGGATGATTCCAGCCCATGAACATAGAAATCCGGCACTGTTTCAATCCCGCGGCAGGATTTCGCGTCATAACTGGCGGCCGCTATCTCAGCGGTCTGTATGACGTTTTCTTCTAGCCGGCGCTCCCTGATGAATCTGCCCGCATGCTTACTCTGCGAGCCCCAACACAACCTATCCAGCCCAGCAAAATTGGGCGGAAATTAAAGGGAATACCGGTGTGGGGGATGTTTCAAGTGTACTGCATGGCTCCGCCTACCTGCAGCCACAACGACGGCGACGCCGCGTGAGCCTGACCACACCCGGGCCGGCCCTCCTTGGTCACGCCCTCCGCGGTCAAGCCCTCCGCAGCACCGCGGCGACCACCTTGTGGATCTCGGGGCTCAGCGCCATGCCTTGTTTCTCTGCAACCAGGAGCTGCCGGGCGGCGTCGGCGTCCAGTCCGGCGAAGACCTGCTGCCCGGTGATGCCATGGTCGGGGCGATTCACCACGGTAACGGTGTCGCCCGCCTGAACCTGTCCTTTCGTGATCACGCGCAGGTACGTGCCGACCCGGTTCTCCTCGGCGAACCGCTTCACCCACCGCGGTTCCTTGAGGAAGCGGGCAAAGTTCACACACGGGGTGCGCGGCGCTGTGACCTCGAGGACGACGTCGTTCCCCACCTGCCAGCGTTCGCCGATAACCGCGCGGCTGGCGTCGATTCCGTCGACCCTCAGGTTCTCCCCGAACTTGCCCGGGCTCATATCCCGGCCCAGTTCGGCGTCCCAAAAGTCGGCGTCCTGCTGCGAGTAGGCGTAGATCGCCTTGGATTCACCGCCGTGATGTTTCCGGCTGGCCTGCACATCACCCGTGAGCCCGAGCTTGTGAACATTCACGGGCCCGTCCACCGCTCGCTTGTCAATGGCGGTGACACCGGTGGCATCTTGAGTGGGCAGCAGCGCGTGAACACGGCACACAGCGAGCAGAATACCTGTAGTCATAGCGTCCATCCTAGGGATTGTCAGGGTTCAAAGCGGTAGCCCATACCGTTTTCGGTGCCAAGCAACGCACTAGGGGGTGGTTCCAGGCGCTGCCACAGCCAGGGACAAGGAGGGGTAGGTCGTCTTTTTCGGTGCATGCAATGCCTGCAATGCATGCACTTTCATTTTTCGAAGTGCATGCAATGCAGGCACTGCATGCACTATTTGGGAAGGCACCTGCTACCTGGCTACTAGCTCCTGGCGCCGGAGTCGCGCCGACGGAGGCCTTCCGGCCGAACAAGGCCGCCGCGTGTACCTCGAAGTGAGTGCGAACGTGGACGAGGAATTCCTGCAAGGTGTCTTCGGCTGCAAGGAAGAACCCGGTTCCCACCGGTACGCGGCCTAGCGTGCTGAGTGAGGTCGAGCCCATAGCGGCGCTCTGTCGGGATTCGTGCAGGCGAGTACAGGAGTTTCGGGGCTTTCGGGAGCTCCGGGACAGGTAGGCGTTTCGGGAGCTCCGGGACAGGTAGGCGTTTCGGGAGCTCCGGGACAGGCGGGAGAGACGGGGCAGCCAGGACTTCCAGGCGCTGCCAGGCGCTGCGAGGCGCTGCTAGGCCGAGAAGCCGCCGTCGGCCTTGATCAATTGGCCATTGACCCACCGGCCGTCCTGCGACAGGAGGAACGCGACCACACCGGCCACGTCTGCTGGCGTACCCAGGCGGCCGGTTGGTTGCTGCTGGGTGAGGGCCTGCCGCACCTCGTCGGTCATCCAGCCGGTGTCGACCGGACCAGGGTTGAGGGCATTGGAACTTACTCTCCGGTCGCCGAGCTCACGGGCTGCAGCCAGAACAATCCGGTCGAGCGCACCTTTCGATGCACCATAGGGCAGGTTATTGACCGTGTGGTCGCTGGTAAGCGCGACAATTGCGCCTCCATTGTCATTGCATTGCAGAGCGAAGGCGTTGATGAGCTGCCAGGAGGCGCGGACGTTGACGGCGAAGTGCCGCTCGAAGCTCTTCACCGACGTGGTGAGCAGTCCTGAATCGACGCCCTCGGTGTGCGACAGGACGAGCCCGCTCAGCGTGCCCAGCTCCATCCGCGCGGCGGCTACCAGTTCCCCCGGTGTTTTCGAATCCTCAAGGTCCCCGGGCAGCGCGATCACGCGAGACCCGAGGGCCTCCAGCTCCGGAATCAACTCCTGCACCTCGGCTGCCGGGTTGGCGGTGCCGTTGACCCGCTGGTCGTAGGGGTGCCAGTAGCTCAGGGCGAGATCCCAGCCGTCGACGGCGAGGNGGCGATCCCGGCGCCCAGTCCCACCGTTCGTCCAACCCCGGTGATGAGTGCGGATTTCCGTGTCATAAGTTGTTGCCTTCCTGCGCATCGGTTTTCAGTCTAGGCGGCTCCCCCAGCAGGGTGCGGAGCTGACCCCTCCCACGGTGAAGACGGTAGGTTGGAGATCACAACACTGTCTGCCGAAAGGTCACCACACATGACTGTCACAGCAATCGTCAATGCCCACGTTGTACCCATCGAAGGCGTCCCCTTCGACGGGACGGTGGTCATGGAGGACGGCAAGATCACTGCGCTGGGCACTGATATCGCTGTCCCCGAAGGCGCCGAAATTCACGATGCCGACGGCCAGTGGCTGCTGCCGGGCTTGATCGACGCCCACGTTCACCTGGGCACCCATGAGGAGGGCGAAGGCTGGGCCGGGGACGACACCAACGAGATGACCGACCCCGTCACCGCGGGCGTCCGCGCGATCGATGCCGTCAACCCCTACGACCCCGGGTTCGACGACGCCCTGGCCGGCGGTATCACCGCCGTGAACGTGAACCCGGGATCGGGCAACCCCATTGGTGGTCTCGCCGTCGCGATCCACACCCATGGCCGCTACATCGAGGAAATGGTGCTCCGCTCCCCCAGCGGCCTGAAGTCGGCCCTCGGGGAGAACCCCAAACGCGTCTACGGCGACAAGAAGCAGACCCCCTCCACCCGGCTGGGCACCGCCATGGTGATCCGCAAAGCCTTCATGGACGCGCAAAACTACATGGGCAAAGCCGACGAGAACGCCCGCGACCCCAAGCTCGAGGCACTCGCCATGGTGCTGCGACGGGAAATTCCGTGGCGCCAGCACGCGCACCGCGCGGACGACATTGCCACCGCCATCCGGTTGGCCGATGAGTTCGGCTACGAACTGGTCCTCGACCACGGCACCGAGGCGCATCTGCTGGCCGATGTCCTGGCCGAGCGCGGTATCCCCGTCCTGATCGGGCCGCTGTTCACCACCAAGTCCAAAGTGGAACTGCGTGGGCGTTCCATCGCCAACCCCGGCAAGCTCGCCGCGGCGGGAGTGGAAATTTCAATCATTACCGACCACCCGGTGATTCCGATCAACTTCCTCATCCATCAGGCAACCTTCGCCATCAAGGAAGGCCTTGACCGCGAGACTGCTCTGCGCTCGATCACCATCAACCCGGCGAAGGTCCTGGGCCTGGCCGATCGGATGGGCTCCCTTGAGGTGGGCAAGGATGCCGACGTCGTTCTCTGGAGCGGCGATCCGTTGGACGTCATGCAGCGTGCCTTGACCGTATGGATCGGCGGG
>NZ_ASZW01000286.1:0-5169 GCF_000468215.1 Arthrobacter sp. CAL618
GAGCACCTCGGTGTGGGGCCCCCCAGTGGTAAACACCTCGGTGTGCGGTTCGGGGGTCTGCCACTGGGCGAATTCGGCGGCGACGGCGCCGGCAGTGGGCCGGTCGTCGGGGTGAGCGGCGGTCATCCGGGACAGCAGCGACTGCCAGTTCGATCCGAGGGCTGCAGGGATCTCCGGCGGTCGGTGCAGTCGAGCCACCGCCGATTCGAGACTGGTCCCCGGAAAGGCGCGCGCACCGGTCAGTGATTCCAGCAAAACCAGCCCTAGGGAGTAGATGTCGGTGGGAGTGCCGATGGCACCGCCGCGGGCTTGTTCGGGGCTAAGGTAGGCGGCCGTGCCGATGGTCTGTCCGGTGGCCGTCTGCCGCGCGGCATCGTAGAAGCGCGCGATGCCAAAGTCGGTGAGCAGGTAGCCGAAGACCCCGCTATCGGGATCCGTGGTCCGCGTCAGGATGTTGGAAGGCTTGATGTCGCGATGCAGGATGCCCTGCTGGTGGATGTATGCCAAGGTCCTCGCCACGTCCCACCCTGCCAGCCGCACCGCATCGGAGGGTAGCGGACCGTCCGCGAGCAACGCGCCCAGATCGGGGCCCTCGATCAGTTCCATCACCAGGTAGGTGGGCCCCGACGAGGTACTGGAAGAATCCATATCGAGCACCCGGACCAGTCCCGGGTGGTGGAGCCCCGCCAGGAGCCGGGCCTCGTCCGATCCGCGGGACACGCCGTCGGCTGCAGCGGACCGGAACAGCTTCACCGCCACGTCCCTGCCGAGCCGCGTGTCACGGGCCCGGTACACCTCGGCCATCCCGCCGGTGCCGACCACGCTACCGAGGAGGTAGCGTCCGTCAGCCAGTGATTGGGTACTCATACTTCCTCCGCTGGATTGATTTCCCGTCCGATTCTACGTGGGAGCCTCCACCCACCCTTCAGGAGCCNTGGGTACCGCGCCGTCGTGAAGGGTTGGGAAAGGGTCAGGCGACGTTGTTGTCGTAATCGTGGTCGCGGGTTTCCCGGCTGAGCCACAACGCAATGAACGTCGCTACTGCTGCCGCGCTCAGATACAGACCGACCAGCAGTGTGCTGCCGTCGGCGAGCTGCCAGAGGGCGATAGCAACGAACGACGCCGGAGCAGCACCGATGACACTCGACATGTTGTACGCAACGGCGGAACCGGTGTACCTGACGTTCGCCGGGAACAGCTCCGGCAGGATAGCCGCCATGGGTCCGAAGGTGAGGCCCATCAGGATGAAGCCGATGATGAGCAGCGCCATCGCACCGGTCGTGCCGGCACCGAACAGGGGAACCCAGGTGAAACCAAACAACGCGATCCCGATGGTGGTGGCCATCAGCATCTTCCGGCGGCCGAACTTCTCGGCAAGCGGGCCGGACACCAGGGTGAAGATGCCGAAGAAAACCACACCGATTATGAGCATCATCAGGAAGTCTCCCCGCGCAATGCCCAGTCCCGGCACGAAGGCCTCGGCGGCGGCGTCGTCGAACCCGCGACCCGCAGCTTCGGCGGCCGCCCGTGCGTCCTCGACCGAGGCCGGGGTGGTGCCGAAGGTCAGCGTGAAGGCGGTCATCAGGTAGAACAGCACGTAGGTGGCGAACATGATGAACGTGCCGAGCAGCAGGGCCCGCCACTGGTGCTTGAAGACGCTGGCGAGAGGCAGTTTCACGACCTTGCCCTTGTCCTTGACCTGCTGGAAGGAGTGGCTCTCGATGAGCTTGAGGCGGACATACAGTCCAACGATGACCAGGACCGCGCTGAGCAGGAACGGTACCCGCCAGCCCCAGTCCAGGAACTCCTCATTGGTGAGGGTGGCGTTGAGGTAGACGAACAGGAGGTTCGCGAGGATGAAGCCGATCGGTGCACCCAGTTGCGGGAATGTGCCGTAGACGGCGCGCTTGTTCTTCGGCGCGTTTTCGGTGGCGAGCAGCGCAGCGCCGCTCCATTCACCACCGAGGGCGAGGCCCTGGAAGAAACGCAGCAGTACCAGCAGCGCCGGCGCGAGAATGATCCAGCCGTCCACCTGGGCGGTCGGCAGGACACCGATGAGGAACGTGGCAATACCCATGGTGAGTAGGGAAGCGACCAGCGTCCCCTTCCGCCCGATCCGGTCGCCGTAGTGACCGAAGATGATCGACCCGAGTGGCCGGGCCACGAAGGCGACGCCGAAGACGGCGAAGGAGCTTAGAATCGCGTTCGCCGGGGTGGCGTCCGGGAAGAAAAGCGCAGGGAAGACCAGCACTGATGCCGTGGCGTAAATGTAGAAGTCATAGAACTCGATGGTGGTGCCGATCAGGCTGGCGAAGATGACGCGGCCCTTGGGATTTTTCGGCTTTGCTACACCGACGTCCACGGCGGACGGGGTTGTTGACATGTCTGCGGCTTTCTCTCACTAGGGCGCGCGTGGGCGCCTCGAACAGGGTGGGTGAATGCATCTATCAGACCAGCAAGGTCCAGCAGGTGGATAAAATTGTCCAGCATGTGGACAGCGTGACCCAAGGTTGGGTCGCCGCGCACCAGCCCAGGCGGGGCGGATCCGGCGCGTACTTCCGAAAAGTCCTAGAGTCGGACGTGCAGCCGCCGGGCAGCCTCAGAGATGGAACCGGTCAGCGACGGGTAAACGGTGAAGGTGTTGGCCACATCGTCAACGTGGAGCTTCTTGGTCACCGCGAGCGCCAGCGGAAAAATCAGCTCGGAGGCGCGGGGGCCGACGACGACGCCGCCAATCACCGTTCCGGACCCCTTGCGGGAGATGATTTTCACAAACCCGTCAGTGACGTTCATCATCTTCGCGCGGGCATTGGTGTGCAGCGAAAGCTTGACGACGTCGCCCTGGTAACGGCCGGACTCGACGTCCGCCTCGGAGACGCCAACCGTCGCGATCTCGGGGGCCGTGAAAATGTTGGAAGCAACCTGCTTCAGTTTCAGCGGGGTCACGCTGTCCCCCATCAGGTGGGCCATGGCGATCCGGCCCTGCATCGCCGCCACCGAGGCGAGCGCCAGCACGCCTGTGCAGTCCCCCGCCGCGTACACGTTCGGGGCTGAGGTGCGGGAGACGCCGTCGACCTTGATGTGGCCCGACTCGGTGAGCTGGACCCCTGCGTCCTCAAGCCCAATGCCCGCGGTGTTGGGGATTGACCCGACGGCGATCAGACAGTGGCTACCCTCAACGGTCCGGCCGTCGGAGAGCGTGACGACGACACCGTCGCCCACCCGCTGCACGCCCTGCGCCCGGCATTCCGACAGCACCGTCATGCCGCGGTTGGTGAATACGTTCTCAAGCACCTCGGCGGCGTCGGCGTCCTCTCCGGGGAGTACCCGGTCCCGGCTGGAGATCAGGGTGACCTTCGATCCGAGGCCGTCGTAGGCTGAGGCGAACTCGGCGCCCGTGACCCCCGAGCCAACCACAATGAGATGCTCAGGTACCTCGGTGAGGGTGTAGACCTGGGTCCAGTTGAAGATTCGCTCGCCGTCGGGCTGGGCAGTGGGCAGTTCACGGGGATGCGCACCGACGGAAAGGAGGATGGCGTCGGCTTCGACCACTGTGGCCTCGCCGTCGGAGGTGACCTCAAGCCGGTGGTTGTCCAGCAGCTTTCCTTCGCCGATGAGGATCTTCACACCCACCCGCTCCAGTGCGCGGGCGATATCGGCTGACTGCTCGGCAGCAAGTTTCAGGAGCCGCGCGTTGACCTGGCCGAGATCCGCGTAGGCCGCCTCGGTGTTTTCGAAGCGCACCCCCAGTTCATGCGCCGAGGCCACTCGTGCCATGATGTCGGCTGTCGCGATGAGTGTCTTGGAGGGCACGACGTCGGTCAGCACTGCCGCTCCACCGAGCCCGTGTCGTTCGACGATAGTGACGCTGGCGCCGAGGGACGCGGCGACCATTGCCGCCTCATACCCGCCGGGACCGCCGCCCAGGATAGCTATTCGAAGGGCACTGAAATCAAGTTGGCTGGTCACAACTGTCCATTCTGTCCTATCCCCGCCGCTCGCTCAAACGATTCCCGTCCCGGCCACCCGCTCTCGGCGGNNNNGCGGGCGGGGAACTGAGGGTAAGTTTGATCAGTGATCGAGAACCCCACGTCAATGACGCCGACCGACCCTTTCGACCTGGCCCGCGCCGCGGCCGATTACATCGCCGCGCAGACGGGCGTCGACCGCCACGATATTGCCCTGGTGCTGGGCTCGGGGTGGGGTGAATCAGCCAACCTGATCGGCGAAACCACCCACACCCTCGAGGCCTCGGACATCCCCGGCTTCTCGGCCCCCGCCGTCGAGGGCCACGTCGGGACCGTGCGGTCAGTCCTGACGACGTCGGGCAAACGCGCCCTGGTGGTTGGTTCCCGCACCCACTATTACGAGGGCAAGGGTGTTCGGGCCGTCGTGCACGGGGTGCGCACCGCCGCCGCTACCGGGGCGAAGATCATGGTGCTGACCAACGGGTGTGGCGGGTTGCAGGAGAAGTGGACCCCGGGCACCCCCGTCCTGATCAGCGATCACCTTAACCTCACCGCCACGTCACCACTCGAGGGCGCCACCTTCGTTGACCTGACCGACCTCTACTCCTCGCGGGTCCGGACAATCGCCCGCGAGGTCGATCCGTCCCTCGACGAGGGCGTCTACGCGCAGTTCACCGGACCGCACTATGAGACGCCCGCCGAGGTGCGTTACGCCAGGACGATCGGTGCTGACCTGGTGGGCATGTCGACGGCACTCGAGGCCATCGCCGCCCGCCACGCTGGCATGGAAGTGTTCGGGATTTCCCTGGTCACCAACCTGGCCGCCGGCATCAGCACCGCACCGCTGAGCCACGCCGAAGTAATCGAATCCGGCACGGCAGCCGGACCCCGCATCTCACGCCTGCTGGCTGACATCATCAGCCGGCTCTAGAAGTTGACCGAAGGTATGAAAAAGCTATGACGCACGCCGACCACGAATCACTTCTCGCAGCCGCACGCACCTGGGCGGCTGAGGATCCCGATCCGCACACCACCGCGGAGCTGGAGGCGCTGCTCGCGCAGGTGGCCGACGACGACACCCGTACCGCCGCAACCCAGGACCTGCAGGACCGTTTCAGCGGACCGCTGCTCTTCGGCACTGCGGGACTCCGTGCCGCCCTGGGCGCCGGACCGAACCGGATGAACCGGGTCGTGGTTCGCC
>NZ_ASZW01000287.1:0-1873 GCF_000468215.1 Arthrobacter sp. CAL618
CCCGCCACAACTCGCGGATCTTCGCCGAGGAAACCGCTGCCATCTTCACCGCCGCGGGCATCCAGACCTTCATGATGCCCACCGAACTGCCGACGCCGGTCCTTGCCTACGCGGTCCGCGCCCTGGAGTGTGAGGTGGGGGTGATGGTCACGGCAAGCCACAACCCACCCCAGGACAACGGGTACAAGGTCTACCTGGGAGGCCGCGCCGTCGACGACGCCGGCCGCGGGGCACAGATCGTGGCCCCGCAGGACACCGAGATCGCCGCCCGCATTGCAGCGGTAGGCCAGCTCGGCAGCATCCTGCTGGCGGCCGAGGGCTGGAATGTCCTGCCGGAGAGCATCGCCAAGGACTATGTCACATCGGTGGTTGCACTGGCGGATCGGGAGCGGTTCCCGGACCGGGACCTCTCGATCGTGCTGACCCCGATGCACGGGGTAGGCGGCACCACCGCACAGCAAGTGCTGGCCGCCGCCGGATTCGGGTCCGTCCACGTGGTAGCCGAGCAGGCAGACCCGGACCCCGACTTCCCCACCGTTGACTTCCCCAACCCCGAGGAGCCCGGCGCGCTCGACCTTGCCATCGCTGCTGCTCTAGCTCACGACGCCGACCTGGTGCTGGCCAACGACCCGGACGCCGATCGGGTTGCAGTAGCAGCCAAAGATCCGGCGACCGGTGAGTGGCGGATGCTCCGCGGCGATGAGACGGGGGCCCTGCTGGGGCAACACCTCGCCGTGCGCCGGGCGCAGGACACCGGTGCGCTTGCTGCGGGAACCGTCTTCGCCAACTCGATTGTGTCCTCGCGGCTACTCTCCCGCATCGCCGCAACCGCCGGGATCCCCCACACCGAAACCCTGACCGGATTCAAGTGGATTGCCCGGGTCCCGTCGCTCGCCTACGGCTACGAGGAAGCGCTGGGCTACTGCGTGGCACCCGACCTGGTCCGGGACAAGGACGGGATTTCCGCGGCGCTGCTCCTGGCCGAGCTTGCCGCGGCCACCAAGGCCGAGGGTCGGACCCTGTTTGACCTGCTCGATGACCTGGCACTGCTGCACGGGCTGCACGCCAGCGACCAGCTCTCGGTCCGGGTCGGCAGCCTTGGCCTGTTGGACGCCATGATGAACCGGTTGCGGGAAAACCCCCCGCAGGCCTTCGCGGACTCGGCAGTCGACGTCGTGCAGGACCTCCTCACCGGCTACGCCGGGCTTCCGCCGACCGACGGGCTGCTGTACCTGACCCGGGACGACACCCGGGTGATCATCCGGCCCAGCGGCACCGAGCCGAAGCTGAAGTGCTACCTGGAGGTCATCGAACCGGTGGAGTTGGCCGCCGAGCTCGACGATGCGAAGCTGACCACCCGCGCCCGGCTGGACGCGGTTCTGCGCGATGTGGAGGAGTCCCTGGGGCTCTAACCGCTGGGAACACCGCTGCGTGACTGGGCTCCACCGTGGTGAACCGGGGCTATCGGGTACCCGTCTGGGTGCCGCTGCCGCCCTGGGCGCTGAATCCAGTTATGGTTGAGTCAGTATCGTTTTGCACAATTTCGAGGAGACTCCATGTCACACACCACTACGTCCTCCGAGCGGACCGCTCCGCGCAAGCAGCCCACCCACTCGGGCGAAGGCCACCTGGTCAACAACCTCGTGACATTCGCCGTAATGATGGTGTTGTTCCTCGGCGCCGTCGGCTCCCTGGCCTTCTTCGACCAAAACAATGTCTGGGCCTTCGCCGTCTGCCTGACGCTGTTCTTCCTGGCCTTCTGGATCCCCCAGTCCATCCTGGGACGCTCCGATACCGGACCAACCCTCGCCAAGGGCGACCGCAAGGCCTAGCCGGCCAATACACGGCTTCCACCCATAAAAAGTGGCGGACC
>NZ_ASZW01000287.1:1882-33930 GCF_000468215.1 Arthrobacter sp. CAL618
GGTCCGCCACTTTTTTGTGCGGTGGGACGGCTAGAGCAGACCCTTGGTGTGCCAGACGGTCTTCGTTTCGGTGAAGAACGTGATCCGGTCGATCGAGGGGGCTCCGGCGTCGGGCCCGGTCTCGGGTGGGAGCACCCGTTTCAGGGTTTCGGCCGCGGCGATCTGCAGGTCCACCCAGTCCAGGTTCTCGGCACCGAGCAGGTCCAGGGCGTTGACGTCGGCGTGGGAGGCCAGCCAGGGGGCGATCTCGGCGGGGGAACCGCTGAGGATGTTCACGACGCCGGCGGGCACGTCGGAGGTGGCAAGGACTTCCCCGAGGCTCAGGGCCGCCAGCGGTGCACGCTCGTTGCCCAGCACCACCACGGTGTTCCCGCTGACCAGCACCGGCGCGACGGCGCGGACAAACCCGAGCAGCGAACCGGGTCCCTGGGGTGCGATGACCGCGACGACGCCGGTGGGCTCGGGAGTGGACAGGTTGAAGTACGGGCCCGACACCGGGTTCGCATTACCTGCCACCTGCACGTATTTGTCGGCCCAGCCGGCGTACCAGACCCACAGGTCGATGGCTTCATCGACCTGTGCGACCGCCGCCGTATCGGAGACCCCTTCGGATGCGGCGATTTCCTCGGCGAACTGCGCCCGGCGCCCGTCCAGGACCTCCACGATCCGGTACAGCACCTGGCCGCGGTTGTACCCGGAGGTTCCGGCCCAGCCGCTCACGGCAGCGCGGGCGGCGGTGACGGCGTCGCGCGCGTCCTTGCGAGATCCCTTGGCGGCGTTGACCGTGTTCAACATGGGGCCACCCTTCCTGGTTGCTACCTCATACACCCGACCCGATTCGCTGCGGACGAACTTGCCGCCAATGTAAAGCTTGTATGTCTTGGGTACGCCTAGCCGTGCAGCGCTCATTTGGAGCCTCCCAGGGGGGTCTTGTTCATGATGGCTGAGACGACCGATGACTTGGGCCCAGCCGCGGGGGCCAGATAGGCGCCGAGTCCGTGGCGGCCGCCTTCCCTGCCGTACCCGGATTCCTTGTAGCCGCCGAACGGCGACGCGGGGTCGAACTTGTTGAACGTGTTGGCCCAGACCACCCCGGCACGCAACTTGTCGGCGACCGCGAGGACCCGGCTGCCCTTGTCCGACCAGATCCCTGCCGAGAGACCGTACGGGGTGTTGTTGGCCTTCGCAATCGCCTCCGTCGGGGTGCGGAACGTCAGGACCGAGAGCACTGGTCCGAAGATCTCGTCCCGGGCGATGCGGTGGCTGGTGGACACGTTCGTGAAAATCGTGGGCGGGAACCAGAAGCCCTGCTGCGGCAGGTTACTCGCCGGGCTCCACCGGGTGGCGCCCTCCTGCTCGCCGATGTCGGAGAGCTCACGCATCCGGCCCAGCTGGGACGCCGAGTTAATGGCACCAATGTCAGTGTTCTTATCCAGCGGATCCCCTACCCGCAGGGTGGACAAGCGCTCCTTGAGACGTTCGACGACTTCGTCATGCACCGATTCCTGCACCAGCAGGCGTGATCCGGCGCAGCAGACTTGCCCCTGGTTGAAGAAGATCCCGTTGACGATGCCTTCGATGGCCTGGTCGATCGGGGCGTCATCGAACACGATGTTCGCGCCCTTGCCGCCGAGTTCGAGGGTGAGCTTCTTGCCGGTCCCGGCAGTCGAACGGGCAATGGACCGGCCGACGGCGGTGGACCCCGTGAACGCCACCTTGTTGACGTCCGGATGGTTCACCAGGGCCGAGCCGGTGGCCCCCGCGCCGGTGACAATGTTGACCACACCTGCCGGCAGGTCGGCCTGCTGCAGGATTTCGGCGAACAGCATGGCAGTCAGGGACGTGGTCTCGGCGGGTTTGAGGACCACGGTGTTGCCGGCGGCCAGGGCCGGGGCAATCTTCCATGCCAGCATCAGAAGCGGGAAGTTCCACGGGATCACCTGGGCTGCCACACCCAGCGAACGCGGGTTCGGGCCCAGCCCTGCATGGTCGAGTTTGTCGGCCCAGCCCGCATAGTAGAAGAACCACGCGGCCACCAGGGGAACGTCGACGTCGCGGCTTTCCTTGATCGGCTTGCCGTTGTCGAGGGTTTCGGCGACGGCCAGTTCACGGGAACGTTCCTGCACCAGCCGGGCAATACGGAACAGGTACTTCCCCCGGTCCGTGCCGGAGAGCTTCGACCAGGTCTTCTCGTAGGCCCGCCGGGCGGCAGCGACGGCGGTATCGACGTCGGCCTCGCTGGCGCACGAGATGGTGGTGATCTTCTGCTCGGTGGCCGGGGAGATGGTGGTGAAGGACTCACCGTTGCCGGGGACGAACTCACCGTTGATGAACAGGCCGTACTCGCTCTTGAGGTCCAGGATGGAGGTGGACTCCGGGGCCGGTGCGTACTCTAGAAAAGTCATGGGTAGTCCTTAGTCGATCGTGACGTAGGCAGGGCCGGAGTAGCTGCCGCTGGTGAGCTTCTGACGCTGCAGGAGCACGTCATTGAGCAGGCTTGAGGCGCCGAAGCGGAACAGGTCCGGCTCCAGCCATTCCTCTCCAACGGTCTCGGCGACGGTGACCAGGTACTTGATGGCGTCCTTGGACGTGCGGATCCCGCCAGCCGGCTTCACCCCGATCTTTTCGCCGGTCAGGCGGTGCCAGTCCCGGACCACTTCAAGCATGGACAGCGTCACCGGGAGGGTCGCCGCGGGGGCCACCTTGCCGGTGGAAGTCTTGATGAAGTCCCCGCCGGCCAGGATGGACAGCCACGAGGCACGCCGGATGTTGTCGTACGTATTCAGCTCACCGGTTTCCAGGATCACCTTCAGATGCGCGTACGAACCATCGGGGCGACGGCAGGCCTCCTTCACCGCAACGATCTCGTCGAAGACCAGACCATACCGGCCCGACAGGAAGGCGCCACGGTCAATGACCATGTCGATCTCGTCCGCACCCGCCGCGACCGCGTCCGCGGTGTCCGAGAGCTTCACCGACCGCGACGCGCGCCCGGACGGGAACGCCGTGGCAACAGCAGCCACATTGATACGGCCCGGGGCATCGGCGTCGTGGGCCCTCCCCAGCGCCTCGACCGCGTACGGCACCATGTCGCCATACACACACACCGCGGCCACCCGCGGGGTGGAGAGATCGCCGGCGTCGGGCACCAACGCCTTCGCGACAAGCGACCTGACCTTGCCAGGGGTGTCTGACCCTTCGAGAGTGGTCAGGTCGATCAGGGAAATGATCTTGTCCAGGGCCCAGGCCTTGGACGTCGTCTTGATTGACCGGGTCCCGAGGGCCGCCGCGCGCGCTTCCAGGCCCACCGCGTCAACGCCGGCAATGCCCTCCAGATAGCGTCGCAGGCTCTTCTCCGTCAGGTCCCCGCCGATCACTTCCAATGCACGTGACGCGGGAGCGATCGCGGTGCTCCCGGTGGCAGTAGTTTCCATCGTTGAGTGTTCTCCGTACTTTGATTCGGTGCCATGGCGGGACGGTTCCCTCAGCGAAGATCGTCCCCGCAGCAGCGCTGCTGACGGCTGGTTTCCAGGGGCTGTGGGACAGGAGGTCATACCCGTATGGTCGCGTCCGACTTTACCACCGCGCCCTGTCCGCGGCGATGCCCGCCAGCCTTGGTCGCCAGCTTGGTCGCCAGCCTGGTCGCCGGCCTTCCCGCTGGTACGCCTAATCGGTGAAGATCGCGTCCACCACATTCTGGGCCCAGGTGAGGATGTCGGCGTCGGCGAGGTCCCGCCCGCCCACCGGTGAGGATTTGGGCTTCGGAATCAGCGCGGCGTTCAGCGCCGGTTTCAGCGAGGCCCCCGGATACATGCGCTTGAGCCGCATCTCCTTCGATTCCGGCAGGACGGCCGGGGCGAACTTGATGAAGTTCCCCTGCAGCGCCACATCGGTCAGGCCCGCGGCACGCGCCGCCACCCGGAACCGGGCCACCGCAATGAGGTTGACCACCGGGGCGGGCGGCTCCCCGTATCTGTCGTTGAGTTCCTCCACCACCCCGTCGATTGCCTCGTCCGTCACAGCGGAAGCCAGCTTGCGGTAGGCCTCCAGGCGCAGCCGCTCCCCCGGCACGTAGTCGTGGGGCAGGTGGGCGTTGACGGGCAGCTCGATCTTCATCTCGGCCGTCTTCTCTTCGGCTTCACCGCGGAAGTCCGCAACCGCCTCCCCGACCAGCCTGATGTACAGATCGAAGCCAACACCCTGGATGTGGCCGGACTGTTCGCCGCCGAGCATGTTGCCAGCACCGCGGATCTCGAGGTCTTTCATGGCCAGCTGCATGCCGGCACCGAGTTCGTTGTGCGACGCGACGGCCTTCAACCGCTCCAGAGCCACCTCGCCGAGCGGCTTCTCTGACGGGTAAAGGAAGTAGGCGTAGGCCCGCTCCCGGCCGCGCCCCACCCTGCCGCGGAGCTGGTGCAACTGGGACAGGCCGTAGTTGTCGGCCCGGTCCACAATCAGCGTGTTCGCGTTGGAGATGTCCAGGCCGGTCTCAATGATGGTGGTGCACACCAGAACGTCGAAGCGTTTCTCCCAGAAGTCGACAATGATTTGTTCCAGGCGGGATTCGCTCATCTGGCCGTGCGCGACGGCGACGCGGGCCTCCGGCACCAGCTCTTTCAGGTGCGCTGCGGTCCGGTCGATTGAGGACACCCGGTTGTGGACGAAGAACACCTGGCCTTCGCGCATCAGCTCACGGCGCACCGCCGCCGACGTCTGCTTGTCGGTGTAGGGGCCCACATAGGTGAGTACCGGGTGGCGTTCCTCCGGCGGGGTGGCGAGGGTGGATGTTTCCCGGATGCCGGTCAGCGACATTTCGAGCGTCCTGGGGATCGGCGTCGCACTCATGGCGAGGACGTCCACGTTGGTGCGCATTTTCTTCAGCGCTTCCTTGTGCTCCACGCCAAAGCGCTGCTCCTCGTCAACGATCACCAGGCCCAGGTCCTTGAACCGCACCTGGTCCGAGAGCAGCCGGTGGGTGCCGATGACGACGTCGACGGCGCCCGTGCCGATCCCCTCAACCGTTTCCCTGGATTCCTTGGCACTCTGAAACCGGGACAGTGGTTTGACCCGCACCGGGAAGCCTGAGAACCGTTCGGAGAAGGTTTCGTTGTGCTGCTGCACCAGCAGCGTGGTGGGCACCAGGACCGCCACCTGCTTGCCGTCCTGGACGGCTTTGAACGCGGCCCGCACGGCGATCTCGGTTTTCCCGTAGCCGACGTCGCCGGAGACCAGACGGTCCATCGGCACTTCGCGTTCCATGTCGGCCTTGACCTCGTTGATGGTGGTCAGCTGGTCCGGGGTTTCGATGTACGGGAAGGCTTCTTCAAGCTCGCGCTGCCACGGGGTGTCGGTGGAAAAGGCGAAGCCGCGCGATGCCATCCGCGCCGAGTACAGCCGGATCAGCTCCCCGGCGATCTCCTTGACCGCCTTCCGGGCCTTGGACTTGGTGCTGGCCCAGTCGGAGCCACCCATCTTGCTGAGCGCCGGGGCGTCGCCGCCCACGTACCGGGTCACCTGGTCCAGCTGGTCGGTGGGGACAAACAGCCGGTCCCCGGGGGCACCACGTTTGGACGGCGCGTATTCGAGCAGCAGGTACTCGCGGATGGTCTTCGTGGGGCCGGCGCCGGTGGCGCGCTGCAGGAGTTCAACGAATCGGGCGACGCCGTGCTGTTCGTGCACCACGTAGTCGCCCTCGCGCAGCTGCAGGGGGTCGACGGCGTTGCGGCGTTTCGACGGCATCTTGCGCATGTCACGGGTGCCGGACGCGGTGGTCCTGCCCAACAGGTCCGCCTCGGTCAGCAGTCCGAGCTTGAGCGAGTCCAGCACGAAGCCGCGGCCGGCGGAGGCTGTGGTGATCTCGATGATGCCTGGCTGCGGCGGCGAATCGAGCGAGTCCACCCGGGCCGCCGGGATGTCATGGTCATGGAACAGTTCGGCCAGCCGTGCGGCGGGACCGGGGCCCTCGGTGGCGACCACCACCCGCCACTGGTCTCTGACCCGTTTGCCGAGGAAGTCCATCATTTCCGCCACATCGCCCTGGTAGCCGCGTGGCTCGCGTGCGTGCACGGTGAACGTGTCAATTTCGGGCAACAACTCCTGCAGCGAATCGTCGGAACCGAAGGATGTGATGGACCACCAGGCGACGGCGTTGGCCAGGGCCGCCGACCGGGTGTCGGTCAGCGACCTGAAGCTGGCGGTCTGGAGGTCGGCCCCCAGGGTGCCGCCCAGGTCCAGCGGCGCGGCGCCGCCGTCGGACGCTGTTGCCCAGGCCGCCTCAAGGAACTCCTCATTGGTCGCAGCGAGATCGTGGGCGCGGGTGCGCACCTTTTCCGGTTCGATCACGACGGCGATCGACCCGGCCGGGAGTTCGCCTACCAGCGGCACCATTGAGTCCACCAGGACCGGTGCCAGGGATTCCATCCCTTCGACCGCAATTCCGCCGGCAATTTTTTCCAGCATGGCTGCCGCCGCCGGCAGATCGGGCTTCAGGAGGGCGGCCCGGGACATCACCGATGGGGTGATGAGGATTTCGCGGCAGGGCGGCGCGAACAACGCGGCCGGGCTGCCGTCTTCCTCCCGCACCAGTGACCGCTGGTCGGCGACGGCGAACCAGCGCATCGCCTCCACCTCGTCGCCGAAGAACTCGACCCGGATGGGGTGGTCCTCGGTGGGCGGGAACACATCGATGATGCCGCCGCGGACGGCGAACTCGCCGCGGTGGGTGACCATGTCCACCCGGGCATAGGCTGCGTCGGAGAGCGCCCTGACCACGTCGGTGAACGCCGCGTCCTGTCCGACGGTCAGGGTGACGGGCAACAGTTCGCCGAGACCAGCGACCAGTGGCTGCACCACAGCCCGGATGGGAGCGACCATGATCCGTACGGGTTGACCCTCGGGATGGGCGAGGCGGCGCAGCACCGAGAGTCGACGACCAACGGTGTCGGATCGGGGTGACAACCGTTCATGCGGCAGGGTTTCCCAACTGGGGAACTCCTCAATGTCCGACGCCGGCAGGTAGCTCCTGAGCGCGGCCGCCAGGTCCTCCGCTTCCCGGCCGGTCGCTGTCACTGCCAGGACCACTGGTGACCGGGCGTCGTCGCCGGCTGGCCTGGAGTCAACCGACGCCTCGAGTCCATCCACCATCTCGGCGAGGAGGGCAGCCCGCAGCCCTGCGGGCGCACCGATCTGCAGGTCGGTGTTTCGCTCGCTGCTGCCGTGTGATGCGTTCATCCGCACCCGGGCGAAGGACGTGTCCTCGATCAGTGCGGCGCGCAGTCCGTTCAGGCTCAAAGGTTCTCCTACAGGATCCGTCAGTTCCAGCAAATATTCGGTCATAAAGTTTCAGGTGCTGGGGACTCCCAGGTCGGTCCTACCCAGCACAAAAGCCCGAAATTCTGTCGAATTCCGGGGATACCCCAAGCCTACCCTGCGGGCCGACCGTGGCGCCCGATCAGGCCTTAGGATAGGTGGGACGCAAAACGCCTTTCAACTTCGGAGGATCCTTGGCACTGAACGCCTCAACCACCCTGCCCTACGACGCTGCCACAGTGACCGGAGTCTTCACCGACGAGGCCTTCCTGAAGCATGTCAGCGAGCACGTCGGCGGCACCCTGAAATCAGTGACGGTCGACGGTGACACAGCGGCTGCCTTCACCCTGACCGCTGTCCGCACCCTCCCCACGAAGCGGCTCCCGGAGATGGCGCGTAAGTTTGTCGGCGACAGCCTTACCGTCACGCAGACCGAACAGTGGGCAGCGCCCCTGCCCGATGGGTCACGTGTTGCCAAGATCACCATGACCGTCGCCGGCGTTCCGCTCACCGTCGACGCCGAGCAGCGCCTCGTCGCCGTCGACGCGGCCACCCGGGTGGAGCTGACCGGCACCGTGAGCTCTTCGATTCCATTCATGGGAGCGAAGATCGCCTCGGCGGCAGAGCCGATGATCGGTAAAGCCCTTAACCTTCAGGCCTCCGAAGCCAGCAAATGGCTTGAACGCCGCTAGGCAGAGAAGGAAAAACCCGTGTCACTCCCCACCCCTTTAGCCCTGATTCTCATTCTTAGCGGCGTCTGGACCTTGATCGTCTGGCCACCCTTCCTCCGGCGAATCTTCAAGGACCCCCGTTCGAAAGACGAGCGGGGAGCCCCGACCCGTTTCCTCAAGGTCCATTTCATGCTGATCAGCACCTCAATGATCCTGGGCCTTGCCACCCTGGTGATCGGCATCCGCACCCTGGTTAGCTAAGCAGTTGGATAGGTCGAAAAGTGAGCAATAACCAGGAACCTCAACCCCCCAAACAGGTCCTCGGGCGGTCGAGCTATCCCGAGTACCAGCGCATCAGTGAGATTCTCCGCAAGGAAACCGTTGGCGGCATCCTGTTGCTCATTGCAGCAGTCGTGGCACTGGTCTGGGCCAACTCCCCAGCATCAGCCAGCTACTTCGCAATCCGGGACTTCGAGTTCGGCTATGAGCCGTGGCACCTTCGGCTGAGCGTTGGCGCGTGGGCCGCAGACGGTCTACTCGCGATCTTCTTCTTTCTGGTGGGTCTCGAGCTTAAGCGCGAGTTTGTCGCGGGAGACCTCAGAAAGTTCAGCCGGGCCGTGGTTCCGGTGACCGCCGCTGCCGGTGGCGTCCTGGTACCGGCCCTCTTCTACGTGGCGATCAACCTGTCCTCCCCCGAGTCGCTCAGGGGGTGGGCTATCCCCACGGCCACCGATATTGCGTTCGCCCTGGCGGTGCTGGCGGTAATCAGTTCCCACCTCCCCAGTGCGTTGCGGGTCTTTCTGCTTACCCTCGCCGTGGTCGATGACCTGATGGCGATCGGGATTATTGCGTTCTTCTACTCAGACGACGTGGAGTTCACCTACCTGCTGTTCATGCTGGTCCCGCTGGCCCTGTTTGGTTTCCTGGCCCAGAAGAACCCCAAGTATTTCGGCCGACACACCCCCGCCGCCTGGCTGATCCTCCTGCCGATCGGTGTGGCAACGTGGATCCTGATGCATGCCTCCGGAGTCCATGCGACCGTTGCCGGCGTCCTGCTGGGGTTCCTGGTTCCAGTGCTGCGTAAGACCAAGGACGGCACCATCAAACTGCCGCGCCCCAACAAACCTGGGCTCGCGGAGATTTTTGAACACCGGTTCCGTCCACTGTCCACCGGCTTTGCGGTGCCCGTATTCGCTTTCTTCTCTGCCGGAGTCGCCGTCGGAGGGCCCGAAGGGTTGATGTCAGCGATCGGGGACACGGTGACGCTGGGGATCGTTGCCGGGCTGGTGCTGGGTAAACCGGTCGGCATCCTGTTGACCACGTTCGCCCTGACCAAAACCACCCGGGCGAACCTCGACCCCGACCTGCGGTGGATTGACCTGCTCGGCGTCGGGTTGCTCGCTGGGGTGGGCTTCACGGTGTCGCTCCTGGTCAACGACCTGAGCTTCGAGCAGGGATCAGAGCACAACGATCACGCGAAGGTGGCCATCCTGGGCGCCTCGGTGATTGCTGCGCTGGCCGCCTCGGTGATCCTTCGCAGCCGGAACAAGCACTACCGCCGGGTCGTGGAAGCCGAACAAATCGACGCCAACGACGACGGCGTCCCCGACCTGTTCGAGGACCGGAACCGCCAGTAGCCGTTACCGGTTCGCTGCGAGCAGCGCCTCTTCGAGCGCCACCCAGGCCAGCATCGCGCACTTGACGCGGGCCGGATAGCGGGAGACTCCGGCGAGGGCTGCCGCGTCCCCAAGCACTTCCTCGTTGGGTGTGACCCGTCCGCGCGAGCGCATGACGGTCCTGAACTCGTCCACCAGATCCATCACCTCGTCGCGGCCCAGACCCTGCATCAAATCGGTCATGACCGAGGCCGAGGACATGGAGATGGCGCAGCCGGCGCCGTCCCAACTGACGCTGGTCAACACACCGTTCGCGAGGATGGCTCGCAGGGTAATCTCATCTCCGCATACCGGGTTCAGCTGGTGGGACTCTCCGAGGGTCCCGACGCCGTCGTGCTCCAACAGCCCGGCACCGTGCCGCTCCTTGGCATGATCAAGGATGATCTGTTGATAGAGCTGCTGCAGGTCATCGGACATTATTTGACTCCAAAGAACGGGCGCACACCGGCGACGGCTGCCAGGAAGGCATCCACTTCATCGCTGGTGTTGTAGAGGTAGGTGCTGGCGCGGGTGGTCGCGGTCAGGCCGAGCCGACGGTGCAACGGCTGGGCGCAGTGGTGCCCCACCCGCACGGCGATGCCCTGATGATCCAGGTACTGGCCGACGTCGTGGGCGTGGACGCCGTCGACGTCGAACGCCGCCAACCCAATCCGTTGCACACCCGCGGCCGGTCCGAGGACCCTGATCCCGGGCAGCTGGCTCAGTCCGTCGACCAGTTGTTTGCCGAGTGTCTCTTCCCATTGTTGGATGCGCTGCATGCCAGTTTCGGTAAGGTAGTTTGCCGCCGCCGCCAGGGCGATGGCCTGGGAGATCCGCTGGGTGCCGGCTTCGAACCGTGCAGGTGCGGGAAGGTATTCGGCCCGTTCCATGGTGACCGTGGTGATCATGGATCCCCCGGTCAGGAAGGGGGGCATCGCGTTGAGCAGTTCGGCTCGCCCGTAGAGGGCGCCGATCCCGGTGGGACCCAGCATCTTGTGCCCGGAGAAGGCCATGAAATCGATGTCGAGCGCGTGCACGTCGACCGGCAGGTGCGGCACCGACTGGCACGCGTCGAGGACGGTCAGCGCCCCATGCTGCTGCGCCAGGGCCACCAGCTCCGCGACGGGGTTGATGGTGCCCAATACGTTGGAGGCGTGGGTAAAGGCGACGATTGCGGTGGCCTGATTGATGATGGTCGCCGCCTCGTCCAGGCGAAGCGCGCCGTCGTCGTCAACCGGGATGTACCGGAGCGTGGCACCGGTGCGGGCTGCCAACTCCTGCCACGGAATGAGGTTGGCGTGATGCTCCATCTCGGTGACAACAATTTCGTCGCCTGGACCGATGACGAAGCGCGCAGCCGCGGATCCGCCACGGCCCGCCGAGGCATTCGAGAAAGAGTAGGCCACCAGGTTGATGGCCTCAGTGGCGTTGGAGGTCCAGACGATCTCGTCCACCGCCGCGCCAACGAAAGCCGCGATGGTGTCACGGGCAGCCTCGAAGGCGTCGGTGGCGTCAACTGCGAGGGAGTGGGCTCCCCTGTGGACCGCCGCATTGCGCTGCTCGTAGAATTCCTGCTCAGCCTCGAGCACGGTGATCGGGTTTTGCGAGGTCGCACCCGTATCCAGGTAGATCAGTGGCCGAGAATTGACCTGGGTGTCCAGAATGGGGAAATCGTTGCGGATCCGCCTCACCTCGGTGTCGGTCAACGGGTGGTGCGGAGCTGACGGAATGGACAAGCGGGCCCTCCTCGGTTGTTGCTGGGCTCATTCACTCTACGCCCGACAGCACACTACCGAAGATCTTCTGAACGTCTTGCAGGGAAAATTCTAATATGCACCGACCGGCCGAATCATGACCTTAAAGGTACGCCACATAATCATGAAGTCCCCCGTCACCGACCAGTTCTCTACGTAGTAGAGGTCCAGACGAACACTCTCGGCCCAGTCGAGATCGGACCGTCCGCTGATCTGCCACAGGCCTGTCAGACCCGGCTTAATGAGAAGACGTCGATGTGTATGTCCATCGTAACCGGACACTTCGCTCGCCAAGGGTGGCCGTGGCCCAACCAGGGCCATATCCCCTCTGAGGACGTTGTAAAGCTGTGGGAGCTCATCTATTGAGTACTTGCGCAACCACCCGCCAACCTTAGTAACCCGCGGGTCATGGCGCATCTTGAAAAGCACGCCATTTCCTTCGTTGCGATCCCGTAGCGCGGCAAGATCCGCTTCAGCTGTGACTACCATCGAACGAAACTTGTACATGGGAAACCGGCCCGATCCCCGTCCCACTCGTTCTTGCTTGAAGAAAACCGGGCCAGGGCTATCGCGACGAATCAGCAGCGCAACCACGATAAAAACGGGTGCCAGTACGATGAGAGCGAGCCCGGATAGGACCACGTCCATCAAGCGCTTAACGACGTGACGCCCACCTGTGAACTGGGGCATCTCAACATGCATGAGCGGCAATCCCTCCACCGGCCTCATCTGAATCCGGGGACCAGCTACGTTAGTCAAGGTTGAAGCGAGAACCAGCTCTGTGGAGGAGCGTTCCAGCCTCCAGCCGAGTTCTCGGATATATTTGCTTCCCTTGTGCAGATGCCCAGCAACAATAACGGCGTCAGCCCCAGTCTTTGCGACTGAGTGCTCGACGTTACTCAATCCGTAGACAACCGGAACAAACCGATCGCCAGCCAGAACAGTATGTGAACGGCTTTTGCCTTCCAGGACTGCCCCTACCACTTCGTAGACCGCCCCGGTCTTCTTCGATAACTGCTTGACTACGTACTGGACATCGTCGTTGCGCCCTACCACGACAACTTTGGAAAGAAACATGCCATATTGACGCTGACGGGTCAGCCATTTTCGCCAGATCCAACGACTGCCCAATAGTCCTAGTAACCCGGCAGGAAAGGTAACGAGTAGGTAGTAACGAAAATTGTCACCTCCTGAGAGGATCACGACGACAGCCATCCAGCTGAAGGTGGCAGCGCTCGCCTGGACAACTCGCTTGTACTCGGCTGCACCAACTCCAATTAACCGTGGATCCCGAGTCCGGAACATCGACATCATGACCAGCCATCCGATGCTGACAGCGATGGCAAACGTGATGGTCTGCGTATAGGCCGAATCGCTGGATGTGGCTTTTAGAATCCAATCGGTACTCAGGAGGACCGTGGCTACGATGGTGACTGTGTCGGTAACACGAAGCGATAGTTGGTAGCGCCGGCGCCACGGCAAGCCAGAGACCGTTGCCGGACGAACTCGTCGCCCCCGAGTTGATGAGGGAAATGGAAAACTTAGCGTTTGCCCTTTAGCCTGGAACATCTCACGCCGCCGTCGAGTATCGGGGGCTGACACGCCAAACCCGATTGGTACAAGGAGCCGACGACGGCTGGGGACGAGCCTTGGTCTCAGAAGGCTCCGACGCCGCCGGCTCCGCTTGTAGGGGACGTGAACCAAGATGACAGCCAACTTCCGTCCGTCGATCTTGCGCCCACGTCCAGAGGGGAACCAGCGGCCCATCCCAGGCCTGGATTCCGTTGAATGAAGACAGGAAAAAGTTTGCTCTTCGACATGGCCTGCGGCCGACACCGCGGGTTGAGGCTATAAACATGGTGAGACCCGATTCGTAAATGCCAGAGGTTTGCTTTCGATGGCAAGCCTATGAATCGGCCACGAACCGAACACGAGTGGCTTCTACCTGAGTTCGCTCGGGGGAGACTACTCGTAAGGGGATCTTTTCAGAAGGTGTTACTTGCCGCGAGCGGATGCCGTACGCAGCACGCCGCAGTGATCACGTAGTAACAGCTACGTTGGGTCCACATCCCGGAGATCCTCGCGCCGGCTGATGCCTAGTTTTGCAAAGATCCTGTAGAGGTGCCCCTCAACCGTGCGCACCGATACTCCCTGTTGCTCAGCAATGTCGCGGTTGGAGTGCCCCCGGGAGGCTAGGGTGACGATGTCGCGCTCGCGTTCCGTCAGCTTCGTCGCTGACTGAGACTCAGAGAATTGGGGCCTTTGTAATCCTTCAAGCTTTTCGATTAGCTCGTTCAAAGGAGACTGCAGGGCACGTGCCCGTTGCCCCGCCCCATTATGAGCGAGTATGTTAATCGCCGTTCCGTAGCATTCGGCCGCGATGAGCGGGTAGTCCGCGTTCTTGGCTTTCACTGCTGCTGACTCCAGAGCGGCAGCTTCCTTTGCCCGCATCGCCGCGGCCATAGAATTCACAACTGCGCCGTCAACACCTTCAAAAACGGAGGTAATCTCGTCAAGCGAGGGGAGGGACGCTGTGTCGCCGAGCCGGACTGCGAGTTCCAATGCCGAGGCCGCCAAAGCTTTCATGCCCGAATTACTTGCATAGTGAGCAATCCTGCGAAGTTCAGCGATGCTTCCCGCCGCACCCTTGAACCTCGCCTCAGCGCCCACCACGTAGATCTGTCCTAGGAGTCGAGACTGAAGGGGACCATAAGCTGGCAGGGCGGCGAACTCACTCGCATACTGTTGAGCGCCAGCACTATCGCCCGCCATTGCGCATGCATAGGCTGCCATTCCGGTCGATATCGTCATAAGCTGCGCAACGTCCGACTCCCTGAAACCCTCAACAGCGAGTATTAGCCGCTTGCGTGCTGTCCGCATTTTGCCCTGGCGCAAGGCAACGACCCCTTCAAAGTATTCGAGCATCCCCCCGAAGAGCATCATCCCGCCATCGGTGGGCTGCGAGTGATCCGCCAGTAGGGTTCCAACTTCCTTCCATGATCCCGCCCGGACTAGCGACATTCCGTGCCGGGTAATCACGAATTCTTGGTGACGCAAGAATCGGTGACCGTGCTCCGCAATGATTGCCAAAGCTTCAGCGGTCGCAGCAGCGCCCGCTAGGGCTCGCCCGGTCGCCCCAAATACCTCTCCTAAGAGAGCGAGCGCCGCAAGGCGAGTCTCATCGGTTCCTTCCGGATGATCTCGAACCTCAAGAAGATACTTCTCTGACTCCTGGTACTGACCATCCAGATTCATCACGAAGCACGTCAGTATGCGGCATCCGAGCCTGGAGCGCCGCAAGGATCGATCCGAAACGCCGACCTGCTGCTGCTCGATTCGGTCGATAGTCTCGGCCCATCGATCTGCATCACGTCGGATCTCAGCAGAGTTGCTTCTGGACCGCATCCGCAGGTCTATTGAAAGCAATGTCGCTTCCTTTGCGATCCGCAGGCTTACGCAGTTCTGCAGGGTTTCGTCTATCAGCTCGCGTGCGTAAGTGAAGTCGCCCCTAGTCATCCGGGCATGGGCAATTTCGATGAGCGCGCGTGATCTGAGTTCGGGAGCCTGGACTTCCCGGGCTGCTCGAAGCGCAAAGGCGGGATCGTACAATCGGTTGGCAACGATTGCAGCCCTCAGTAGGGTGGCATCGTCGATGCTGGCGCCACAGTCAAGGCCCCACGAAACCCAGCGAAGAAACCCTTCGATTGACCCTGTCTGATACTCCGAAAGCGTCAGGAGGCGTCTCCGAATAGCTATACTTCGTCCAATCGGCACAAGAGCCCGTATTACTTCGCCATACAAAGGGTGAGCTAGGGCGACCCCTTTGTCGGTTCCTTCCGAAAAGGCCACCAGCTGGTCCCTGGCTAAGGCATCGATGGCTTCGGGATCGCAACTCGTCCGCAGAATGCCGAGCGCTACGGGTTCAGCCAGCGCTACGGTTTCGAGTACCTCCAGCTCGGCCGGAGTGCGCCCGCGCAACTGTCCCCGGATGAGGTCAGTAAGTCGAAGGTCAATCTCAGGACGCTCACCCGCCAGACACCAAACTCCATTTCGCTCGACGAGAAACTTCGCACGTGTATCCGAGTGGAGCAAAGCCAGCAAGAACATGGGATTGCCCTCTGAGGTCTTGCTGAGGAGAGCAGTCACGCTTGAAAGAATCTGATCCCCTAGCTCCCTCACGCAAAGCTCATGGATCTCTTGGAAATTCAACGGACCAAGGTCATATCGATGCAAAATATTGTCGTGCCAGAGCGCGAGGAACTCAGACGGCGGTCCTGGCGTTGGTCGGGCGAGCACTAGGGCCCGAGCCCTTCGAGTGGCGATGAGCTGGGTGAGTAGGACGCTTGTACTATCGTCGAGGTCGTGTGCATCGTCTACAACGAACAGCGGCGCCGGAGTCCCGGGCTTTTGCTGCCCTAAGTGCTTAGTGAGTGCACGGTAGATCGCGATGGGCGACCCCGCGTCCGCCACTGACAGGTCCGTTAAATACGGTGCAATTGCACCATAAGGAACCTTTTTCAAAGATGGCTGAGCCCCGATGCGAATAACGGTCGCCTCATCGGCCAGAGCATCGACGATGGCCCTGGACAGGGCAGTTTTACCTAGTCCTGGCTCGCCAACCACCAGGGCGCCATAAAGATGGGCTTCGGATAACTGCTCAAGGATTTGAGCGACCAAGACTTGTCTCCCAACCAAATGAGTTGGAGGGGAGCGTATATCTTCAGCTGTCTCAGACCTACGCAAGGATCATCTTCAGCTGGCTACGGTTCGACACACCCAATTTGGCATATACCTGATAAATGTGTCCTTCGACCGTTCGGATGGACAAGGTGAGTATCGAAGCTATCTGCCGGTTGGTCGATCCCTCGGCGACGAGTAGTGCTATGCCTCGCTCTCTCTCGGTTAGGCTTTCAAGCGCCCGTTGGCGTAACTCCCCACTTCCGCGCCCGAGCGATCGGAGTACATCGTCCGCGGCGACAGCGGCCGCCCTATCTCCTTCCGATGCGCTGCCTGCAGTCAGTCTCTGCACGAGGGAAGCAGCATCGACAGCCAACCGGAGGTTACCAACTCCGGCGGCCATCTGGGCTGCTCTGAGCATCTGGTCCGCGTCTCCTGATGCTATTCCTTTTCCGTACAGCGCGCAGGTAGCTGCGTAGGCACCTTGGCTGTCCATCCCGCTCGTGGCTAGCCGCTCAGCCACATCGTCCAGTCCGAGCTGGACTGCCTGGCAGAGAAAAAATAGCTCGTGTCCCAAGTTTCCTTCAGCCCTATCCTCGTCTGCTAGCTCGAGCATGTCTTGGGCCGCGTGGAGGGGGTCGCGGGTCGCAGTTGACGCCAGAACGGCAAAGTACCGAGTCGCCCGGCTGGTATGCCAGTCATACCGGCGAGATTCTAAGTCCACCTCCTTGAGGTGGGACATCGATGATTTCACATCCCCAGTGAGGGAGTACGAGTATGCAGTCGCGGCTTCCGCAAGAGACAGGAAATCCTGGTGATCACGAATCCTAAGCTGGCTGACGGCTGGAAGGAGCTTAGCGAGTGCGTCATCACCCCGGCCGGCGTAGGCGTAGAGACACCCTTCTGCTAGCTCGAGAGAGGTCCCATCAAAGATCCCGGCAAGTGATCCTTGCGTATGTTCACTCAGCATTGATAGACACTGTTCCCATTCGCCGGAAATCAGCATGACTGAAAACAGCCGTGCCCAGGCGGACTCTGCGAGTAGCGGGTCTTCGTCGGTGTCGGATAATCGCAGCACCACTAGGCGACTGAGTTGAACAGCGTCTTCCTGGCGACCTGTCATACTCAGTGCCTCTGCCAGCCAGCCACAGAACTGATGACGCACAGCTGGATCCATCGCTTCGCCCTGCTTGAGTAGCTCATCCAGGGGCTCAATCATCGATGTGTACCTGCCGTTGTACGCCCTCAACTCGGCGTCGAGTAACTCGATTTCGACCAACAATCCGTCCGAACCCCCGTGGTCGGCTTGTTCTTCCTGCACCCGCTCGCGAACCAAGTGGAGAATGCTATCCACTTGCGTGTGACGATCAGGATTCTTAGTGAGGAGTCGACACCTGAGCATTTGGATGCCGACCCACTCATGCAACGAACTGTTCTGTGCATACCCATCATTTTTGTCAAGAATGGCCAGCGCTCGATCAGTCTCGCCCTGTATCCCGTATGCACGTGCTTCTTCTGTGACTTCCGATGCGCCCTTCAATTCTTCTGGAACAGCCTTCAAGAACCGAAGTGCACTATCCGTGTCGTAATAGCGGTTCGCTAACCGTGCGGCGTCAATCGCTAACTTCGGAGCGATGTCCATCGAGCATTCCAGGCACCAAGCCGCATAATTCATCCGGCTTAACGCTGGCATCGGCAAGCTGAGTGAGGAAGCTGCGAGTTGGTGAAGAAGGTCCCGGCTCCGGCCGAGTGGAACCTGTCGTCGAATCACGTCGCCGATCAAACCAACAGCGATTCGAACCATCGGCCGCTGCGTATGATCGATCTGGAAGACCCCTGTTTCGACGAGTGCATCCAACTCGGCCTCGCCCGAGAATTCATCGAGAAGTTCCAGCGGGATCACGCCGACGATTGAGACGATTTCTGCTGTTTTTCGCTGATTTGGGGTCAACCGATCGAGACTGGTGGAGATCCGTTCGGTGATAATACGACCAGGATCCGGCGTCTTCCGGGAGCCTGACACCCAGATGCCGTCTTGGGTGGTGATGTAGCCAGATTCGACTTGCTCCCGGGCGATGGCCTGCAGGAATAGCGGATTGCCGCCACTGGCATGCCACATATCCAGGACAACGGATCGGGACACCGATCCAGGAAGCCCTGCGGTGAGTAATCGATTGGAGTCAGCAAGGGACAACGGTTTGACATCGACCCGGTGAATAAGATCGTCTTTCCAGAGGTCGCTAAAATCGTCGGGTGCGGCCTGAAGGTGTTGACAAATGAGGAGCACTTTGGCGGCTCCGGCCCGAACAAGGTGTGCTATCGCCATCGCAGAGGCGCTGTCTAGATCCTCTAAGTTATCAACAAGTATAAGTGTCTGCTTGCCAGCTATCCGTTTTGAAAACAGATCCCGCAAACTCTTCAGGAGGATCAGAGGGTTGTCGACGGCCTCATCGTCCAGCTCCGTGAGAACAAAATTGAGCGCTCCATACTGCATACCCGAGGTGAGTGCACTCCCCCTGATGTAGAGAAGCTCATAGTCCTCATCGACCTCGCGGGCCACCTTCTGCGCCAGAACCGTTTTGCCTATTCCAGCCTGACCCGTCAATATCGCACCGCGACAGTCTGATCTGCGCACGGCTTCCCGCAGTTTGTCCAACTCTTCATCCCGGCCAATAATCGGCCAGTCTCCTTGCACCGCAAACATAGCGCCCCACTACATGGTGCAGGTCGGCACGGCGAGTCGTCCCAGCCCGGCAGTTCCGAGGAAGCGGCTGTCTCCCGCCTCCAGGTCTTACGGTGATGTAGAGAACGTCCCTACGCCGACCGCATTAGACCATAACGATACGCTGGATCGATGAATAAGGCACTAAAAAGGATGACATATCTCTCAGCCACCTGCCGGAACAACTATCTGTCGCATGCTGTGGTTATCAAGGTGGGGCCGACGACGGGCTGGGGTCAGCCCGGTCTCAGGAGGCTGTCCGCCGCCGGCCCGACCGTGGGTCCACCACCGCAGGCGAACGGTATTTCGCCAGCGCGCCCTGCTTTGGGAGACTACTGAAGCGTAATTAAACGACCGGTGACCACACACGGGTAGGAGCTACTCGTATTACGGGCCGCGATTACTTCAAGGCGGAACAGCGTTACGCGCCTACTATTTGGGCGTAACTCCTGCAGAAACGAATCCCCGCATCAGTTCGTCACGACCGCTGATACCAAGCTTCAAATAAACCCGGTAAAGATGCCCCTCTACTGTCCGGGGAGACACCGTGAGGCTGTGCGCTATCTCGCTTGTAGCAGCCCCTTCTGCAGCGAGGGCGGCGATCTCCTTTTCGCGCCGGGTTAGCGCGACCCGGGCCATTGCGTTGTCACTAATCGCAGCTGTGCGGACATCCCCGAGCGTGTGACCCAGCCCGCGCAATCGCTGTAATACAGCGTGTTGGGCCCTCCACTTCCCCAGACGGTTATAGCAGACGGCCGCCCTGGCGAGACATTCAGCACCTAGCAGCAGCAGACCACTGTCTAGCGCCCGATCACTAGCTGCGGTGAATCGAGCTGGATCGTTTGATTCGGCCACCTCAGCCATAATGTAAGCAGCTTCAGAGCCGATTCCGTCAATGCGCTCAGAGACAGTTCGAAATCGCTGCTGCGGCACTGGATGCTGCAACAAAAAAAGAATCTCAAGAATCTCGGCTTCAGCGTGGACTAATCCGAGGGACCGGGCTTGATCGGCCCGTGCCACCACGACCGATAAATCAGGCGCATTCACGGCGGGCCACGACCGTGCAACTGTCACATAGGCATTGGAGACCAGCCGCCGGGGTAGGTCTCCTTGGTAGGGGAGCGCATCTAAATCGTGTGCATAGGAGGTGGACTTGTCCAGCCTGCCGACAAGTCCCCAAGCAAAAGCGGCAGTACCGAGCGCCAGTGGCAGCACCAATTCTGGATCGGAATATCGCAACACTTCGATTCCATCGGCCAGTAGTTCACACCCAGCTCTTACTCGCCCGCGTCGAACCTCCATCATTCCTTCGATAGCCGTCATTTCCCCGCCAAAGTATTGAACCTGTTTCGGAGCGTTCTGCTCATGCCATTGCAGTAATTGGGCGACTGCTGCGTCGTCTCTGATCTGCACCGACAGCACACCCTGTCGGGTGATGATAGCCCGATAGTGATCAGCCATCAGTCCTCCGGGCCTTGTCTCCGAAACTGCTCGCCACACAGTTCCACTAACATCGGATGCGCGCCCTGTGATCGCCGACAATTCCCCAAGTAGCACCCGGGCAAAACCGCTAGCGAGAGTCTCCGGTGAGTGTTCCTCAACTATTTGCCGAAGCCCCGAAATGGCGGCGGCATAATCCCCTGCGAGGCTGAATGCTAAATTCTTCAAGACCGCAGAGCCCCGCTCGAGGTGAAAGAACTGTTCTGGAGGCAGTCGATGTCCGGCTTTAGTCCACCTTCCCGCTATGGCCAGGAGACCATCAGGCCCTCCCCCACCTCGCAGGTAAATCTGTGCCTCGGTGACCGCCGCCGCACAAAGGGCGTACACATCTGTTGCGCTTTCGATCAGGCCAGAAACTTCGGACGCTGCGGCTTCAATGTCGGCAAGGCCCAACAGGCTCCGCGCGTTTTCTACCCGAGCAGCAATGGCGAATTGACGTGAGGTTACTGCCGCAGAAAAACGTTCAGCAAGGCCGGGCGCATAACCGTTGTTCGCCTGCCGTGCCGCTTCTAGCAAATCGTGATCGTCAACGGAGTAGCCAAGTTCCAACTTGAATGTAACGAGGGTACTGGCGCAGACGGCCTCCAATTCACTCTGACCCACCACCGATTCTTGGAGCCATCGAATGATCTGGACACGCCTGCCCGGTGGCATGAGGCTTGTAATAACTTCTCCATACAACTTTGGTGCGACTGTTATGCAACTCTTGGCGCCGCCATGATGGTTTGAGTAGGCCAGAAGATTGAGCTGAAACGCTCCGTCCATCGCAACCGCGTCCAGAATTTTCCCAGCAAGGGCCACGGGCATGCATCCCACCGATGCAACCGCTTCCACCACCTGGCGTTCGGCCGGGCTACATTCGTTGAGGATATTCTTCACACGATCAAGAAGCACATCACCTAAAGACTCCGGGGTAGAGGAGATTAACCAGACACCGTTTGTCTCAACCAAGGCCCCAGCGCTGATGAAGTGGGAGATGAGCGCCCTGGCAAGGTAGGGGCGCCCTTGAGACCAGTCAAAAATCAAAGCTACAGTGCCTGCACTGACTGTGCCTCCAAGCTGCTGCTGACAGAGTCGAGCGGTCTGATCACGGCTAAGTGCCGCGAGGTCAACCCGCTTGACTAGTCCATCCCGCCAAAGCTCATGAAGTTCTATGGGTTTGTCCCCGGGTTCATCGGAAACTGCTAGCAGCCGAATTTCCCCGGCAACCGCAAGCTGTCCTAGTAGGTGACCGCTATCCTCATCTAGGTGGTGGGCATTCCTCAGGACGACCAACACCGGCAGCCGAAGATCGCTAGCTGCGGTTGTCCGAAGACCCGATTTGATGAGGCGGAGTACTGAAAGGGGCGAGCCTACATCGGATAGATACTGACCCCCGATCACCGGCGCCAGCGCACCATAGGGAACGCATCTAAGGGTTGAATCGGCGTAAACGGTAACCGATAAGGTTTTCGACTTCAACCGATCCAGCACGGAGTCTACAACTGCCGTTTTACCGATGCCCGAGGGGCCACAGACCAAAACACCACCAATGGTCGGGTTCATAATGCTCGCCGAAATCTCCTCAACCTCCCTTTCGCGACCAATAAGCCCGCCAGGTTCGGCCTGAATGCTCATTGTGTGGTTACCTCGCTGAGTGCAACTTTGGCTAGCAACTCTGACTTCGTCCGGACGTGCAGTTTTGTGTAGACACGATATAAATGCCCTTCGACGGTGCGGACGCTGACCCCCAAAGTTGTTGCAAGATCCCGGTTGGTAGTGCCCTCCACCATTGCTTTCACAACTTCTAATTCGCGCGTCGTTAGGGATGCTAGCTGTCGGCGTGCCCCTAGAGCTGTACTGGTCGATCCAATAATCCCGCGCACCCGGTCAGCGACATGTGCCCTAAGCCCGGCACATTCCGACTGATCAGCGAGCTGAGTCGCTGCTGCGGCGGCGTCACGGGCAAATGGCAGGTCACCATTTGTCCGGGCTATGCCCATTGCCTCCAACACCAGATCGGGGTCTTCCGTCTCGACCCCCTTGGCATACAGCGCGCAAAGAGATGCGTAGCGCCCCTGGCAGGTCACTCCCAGTTTCATAACCGACCGTGCCACACTCTGGTCCCCGAGCCTCAGTACGTGGGACAACGTCAGCAGTTGCCAGAAAGAGTTTCCCCGCTCTCCGTCTTCTTCAATGAGGGCCTTCAATGCAAGTGCAGCTCTATCAGCGGAAACAATGCCCTGCAAAGCCAATGCGGCAAAGTGCTTGGTTAGTCTTCGCACTATCCACGGCACCTTATTGGACGGATTAGAGGCCGCCAGTAAATATCGTTCTGCGCGCTCTGGGGAATCTTCCGAGGTAATCCAGGCTAAGGCTGCAGCGACCAGCGGAGTTACCCCACCAGGATCAGATATTTGAAGCTGGGACAGAGCCGGAGTCAAGAAACTTTCAGCCTCAATGGGACGGCCTCCAACAGCGTGGACCAAACCCTCGACGATTTCTTCATACGTTCCGGTGCTTCGTCCCGCCCCACCGAGGTGTCGCCCCGCCACCTCGAGCATCGCCGTCATGTCTCCACTCACTGCTTCCAGCGTTGCCAACGTGACGGCAATTCGTGCCAACTGCGGCCGGCCGTCTGAAAGGCGAGAAGGGGCAAAAGCCTTCGCTGTCTCTCTTGCCTCATCCTCTCGGCCGGTGAAAGCTAAGGCTTCACACATCAGAATGGATACCTGAAGACGCTCGCCTCGATCAATTGCATAAGGATCAAACGTCGGCGACGTCAACTCGTCGATAGTCCGACGATAATCGCCGTCGTAAGCTGCTCGATACGCGCGGTTCAAGTGTCCCGCGGACGCGAGATCATTCTCTGTCCGGGCAGACAATGGGTCCCAACCGATTGTCTGTTCTGCCCACCGCAGATCGACCCGGCTAGCTCTCCCGAGGAGGGCATCCCTGAGCAGGGGGCCAGTGACCGAGACGACAGCCCGATGATCCCTCTCGATCGACACCATCTTCAGTTCGTGAAGTGCATCCAGATCACCTAATTGATCTGCCGCAACTGCGGCCAGGGGAGTAGCCTCGGCCGCCGCTAGGCCATCAAGCAGCTGCTGCTGCGACGGTTCGAGAGCTGCAATCTGGTCCATCACTATGCGGGCCGATGCCGGACCCAGATCCACCTCGGCAGCAGTCAGCACCCAAACTCCACTGACACAGCGCAGCGCACCCGAGGAGAGGTAGTCGTCTACTAGTGCGTTCAGAAGCCGGGGGTTTCCTCCACTCTGCCGATGAAGAAAAAGCGAGGCCGCCCGACACACCACTCCCCCTAAAGCGGACTTCATATCGGCGGCCACATCTTGTTGAGTCATCGATGCCAGATTGACCTGAGCAAGAGTTTGCTTCCGACAAAGATCCTGGAAACAAACTGGCGCTTTTGAAAGATTATCGCAGGCGGCGAGTAGCCGAATTGATCCCGTTTGAGCCAACTGCCCCAGCACGGTTGCAGAACCCTCATCAAGAAGCTCAGAGTCGTCGACCACAATAATTTTGGGGAGACCTAACGCACGCTCTTCGAGTAACTGGGTCAGGCCGGTGATTACCCGTACTGGGTGCTCCAGAATGTTGACGGGCAAGTCGGCAAGTAGTACGCGCAAGGCGCCGTAGCGCAATTGGGTATCGTGGTTCGAGCCACGTAAATGAATAATGCAAGTACTCGATCGCAAACGGTCAATCACCGATCGCAGTACTGTCGTCTTGCCGCTTCCGGCCTCACCCACGATAATCACCCCAGGAGGGCCGGATTCATTAACCAACTGGTCGCATACTGAATCCGCGAGCTGTCTGCGGATCCCCGCCGTTGGCGGCTGAACCTGTCCTGCACCAGAAACCATATTCGTCGGGGGACAGCCCGGTGATGATAGGGGGGTTTGGTAAACATACGTATTAAGGTCGAAACTCATGGAGAGACCAGCCCTTCGCGTTCCCAGCGTGTGAAGTACTGATCACCATAGGATCCTTGCTGATCGCGCGCATGAGTAGCGACTACTCGATTTTCCGAGCGGCATCACGCAACGACTACTCGGATCCTTAGCCCCGATTACACGCCGAATCGGCACCTCGGCTTCATGGGCCTGGCAGGAGAAGTTCCAGGGCAACAAAAAGGGACCGACGTTGGGATGGGGGTGGCCCAGTCTCAGAGGCCGCCCAACGTCGGCCCCCGTATTTGGGGCCTAGTAGGCCTGACGCGGTTTGGGCTTTGGCTGTCCCTGACCGGTGGTTGTCAACTTACTTTATACGCTATTTCCCAGCGGAGTGGAACTTCTGCTGAGCGCTGACAAGGCCCTCCACGATGAGAGATTCCACCGCGTCGGCCGCATCTTCCAGAAGGAACGCGAGGTCCTTTTTCTCGACCGAGCTGAAGTCCCTGAGCACGTGGTCAGCCGCATCCTGCCGGCCTGGCGGGCGACCCACTCCGACCCTGACCCGAAGGTAATCCTTGGTTCCGAGTGCCTTGGAAATGTCGCGAAGCCCGTTGTGTCCGCCTTCACCGCCACCGGTCTTCAGCTTGACCGTGCTGAAGTCGATGTCAATCTCGTCATGCACCGCGATAACGCGCTCGGCGGGAATGTCGTAGAACCGACACAGCGCGTTCACCGGGCCACCTGTCAGGTTCATAAAGGTCAGCGGCTTGGCGAGCACCAACCGCGGCCCACCCAGACCTAGCCGCCCCTCAAGCACGGCGGCATGAGCTTTGTGGCTTTTGAACTTTCCGCCCAACCGGGCGCCCAGGACATCGAGAACCATCTGTCCCACATTGTGCCGGTTATGCCTGTAGTCGGGACCGGGGTTGCCGAGCCCGACTACAAGCCAGGAGTCAGTCGCCATGAACGCGCCGGAGAAGTGGCTACTCGCCTTCTTCTGACTTCTCGCCGGAGGCAGCTACAACGTCGCCTTCTGCGACTGTCTCTTCGTCATCTTCGCCGAGGTCCTGGACGGTCGGCTCGCTGATGTTGACGATCAGGGTGTCGTCTTCGATCAGCAGGGTGACGCCCTTCGGCAGTTCGATGTCTGAGGCGTGGATGTGCTCGCCGACGGTGCGTCCCTCGACGTTGACGGTCAGCGAATCCGGCAAATGGGTTGCTTCTGCTTCAACCTCAACCGAGGTGTGCTCAAGGTTCATGACGGCACCCGGTGCCAGTTCCCCTTCGACGTGGATATAGACGTCAACAGTGACCTTCTCGCCGCTACGAACGGTCAGGAGGTCAAGGTGCTCGACGATGCGCTTCAGCGGGTTGCGGACCACGTATTTGGCGAGGGCGAGGTGCTTTTCCCCTTCGACGTCGAGGGTAAGCAGGGCGTTGGAGGTCCGCAGTGCCAGCGTGGTGGCCTTGGAGGGCAGCAGAACGTGGATGGGATCGGCGCCGTGGCCGTAGATGACCGCGGGGATTTTGTCCTCGCGGCGTGCGCGGCGTGCTGCACCCTTGCCGAATTCGGTGCGTACTTCTGCGGGGAGCGTGAGGTCAGACATTGAGTCTCCTGTGTTGACGAGTAGTGGATCGTTGCTGGGCAAACGATCGGCATCTGTCTAGAAACAGTCAACACGCTTAGTGTTGGACTCTCGTCACTAGCCACCGTCGATCACGGAACAATTCCCGGAGGTACCGGGATGCTCCCTCGCCTAGGCATCGCGTTCAATCCTACAGCACCCTGAGCGTCCGGAAGGACACCGCCGAAGCCCGGAAGCCGGCGTCGTCATCTGGTGTTCCTCATGATCCTCTAATGTGTGACACATACCGTTGAAATCGAGGACGCCCGGCGGGTTTCCCGACGAAACCCGGACAGGCCGTACGAAGGATCAGCATGCGAATATCTGTTATCGGTTGTGGGTACCTTGGCGCAGTTCACGCGGCCTGCATGGCGAAGTTGGGACACGAAGTCGTCGCAATCGATGTGGACGAGCGGAAGATCAGCGAACTCCAGGCTGGCCGGTCCCACTTTTTCGAGCCCGGCCTGCCGGAGCTTCTTCACGAAGTCCTCCAAACCGGCCGGCTAAAATTCAGCTCAAACATCGCGGATGCCCGGGGTTCGCAGGTGCATTTCCTCTGCGTAGGGACACCGCAGCGGAAGGGCGAATACGCCGCCGACCTGAAATACGTGGACGCTGCGTTCTCCTCGCTCGTTGATGCGCTTGAGGCCGGAAACCTGGTGGTCGGGAAGTCAACGGTTCCAGTGGGCACTGCTGCGCGGCTCGCCGATGACCTGTTGGAGGGGTTTCCCGAAGCCACCCTGGCGTGGAACCCTGAGTTCCTGCGGGAGGGCTTCGCCGTCAAGGACACCCTTAGCCCCGACCGACTGGTGTACGGAGTGCCGTCCGGCGAGGACGGGCATCGGGCCACCGAGCTGCTTGATGAGGTGTATGCGGGACCGATGGGGCTGGGCACCAGGAGGCTGGTTGTCGACTATGCCACCGCTGAACTGGTCAAGTCGGCGGCGAACTCGTTCTTGGCAACCAAGATTTCTTTCATCAATGCGATGGCGGAAGTATGCGACGCGGCGGGAGCGGATGTCACCCTCCTGGCGGACGCTATCGGGATGGACGACAGGATTGGCCGCAAGTTCCTCAACGCGGGCATCGGTTTTGGCGGGGGCTGTCTTCCCAAGGACATTCGTGCGTTCATGGCACGAGCGGGCGAGCTCGGCGCTGATCAGGCCCTGACCTTCCTTCGGGAGGTGGATGACATCAACCTCCGACGTCGGATCAGGGTCGTCGAGCTGACCCGCCAGTTGGTGGGCGGATCGCTCCTCGGGAAACGGATCACTGTGTTGGGGGTAGCGTTCAAGCCCAATAGCGACGACGTCAGGGACTCCCCCGCACTCAGCATCGCTGCCCAACTCCAGCTTCAGGGCGCTGACGTGACAGTTACCGATCCGGAGGCTCTGAGTAATGCGAAGGGTCGTTTCCCGGAGCTAACCTACGAGCCCGATTTCAATGCGGCAGTCACCAAAGCCAACGCCCTGCTGGTCCTGACTGAATGGGATCAGTACCGCTCGCTGAGTCCGGCGGACCTGGCCTCGCAGGTAACGAGCAAAAACATTCTTGACGGACGTAACGTTCTGGATCCAGTCCAGTGGCGGGCCGCTGGGTGGACCTACCAGGGTATCGGGCGGCCGTAACGGCCATCCCGATACCCCAATCAGTCGACTCTAGGCGTTGCCGTCAAAGAGGCTGGTGACGGATCCGTCGTCGAACACTTCACGGATTGCCCGCGCGATCAGCGGCGCAATTGAGAGCACGGTGAGCTGCGGGAACCGCTTTTCGGATGGGATGGGCAGGGTGTTGGTCACCACTACCTCGCGGGCGCCGGACTCGGAAAGACGGCGNGGGCCGCCGGGTCCGAGAACACGGCGTGGGTCGCGGCAATGATGACATCCTTGGCGCCCGCGTTCTTCAGAACCTGGACCGCCCCGGAAATGGTCCCGCCAGTATCGATCATGTCGTCGATCAGCACACAAGTCCGTCCCTCGACCTGACCCACTACCTGCTTGGAGACGGCCTGGTTGGGAACCGTGAGGTCGCGGCTTTTGTGCACGAAAGCCAGCGGTGACCCGCCCAACCGCTCGGCCCACTGCTCGGCTACCCTGACCCGGCCGGTGTCGGGGGACACCACGGTGACGTTGTCGGCGTCGACCCGGGTGCGGATGTAGTCAGCGAGCAACGGAATGGCCATCAGGTGGTCTACGGGACCGTCGAAGAAGCCCTGGATCTGCGAGGTGTGCAGGTCAACGGACATGAGCCGGTTGGCGCCGGCCGTCTTGTACAGGTCGGCGACGAGNGAGCCGCGCGGAGATCGGTTCGCGGCCGCGTCCCTTCTTGTCTTGCCGGGCGTAGGGGTAGAACGGGGAGACAACAGTGATCCGTTTGGCCGATGCACGCTTCAGCGAATCGATCATGATGAGCTGCTCCATCAGCCAGTTATTCAGGGGCGCCGGGTGTGCCTGGATAACGAACACGTCGGTGCCGCGCACGCTCTCGCCGGATCGAACGTAGATCTCGCCGTTCGCGAAATCGTAGGCGGAGATGGGCAGCAGCTCGGTGCCAAGTGCTGCAGCAATTTCCTCCGCAAGTTCCGGGTGGGCCCGGCCAGAGGCCAGGACCAGTTTCTTCTCGCCGCGTGCGGTGATCTCACTCATGAACGGTCGCTTTCGTCAGTGCTGGTGATGCTGCTGGTGGATTCACCGGTGGCAAGTTTTTCGGGAGCGGCCGCTTGGGCCGCGTTTGCGGCTGAGCTGCCGGGGCGTTTGGCCTGCACCCAGCCCTCGACGGTGCGCTGGGGTGCGACGTTGACGGCAAGTGCGCCCGGCGGAACCTCGTTGCGCACAATGGCGCCGGCGCCAGTGTAGGCGCCGTCGCCGATTGTCACCGGGGCGACGAAGACGGTGTTCGAACCGGTGCGGACATTGCTGCCGATGGTGGTGCGGTGCTTGTTGACGCCGTCGTAGTTGGCGGTGATGTTGCCGCAGCCGATGTTTGTGTCCTCACCAATCTCGGTGTCCCCCGCGTACCCGAGGTGTGACAGCTTCGATCCGCGACCGATGATGACGTTCTTCGTCTCGTAGAAGGCCCCGATCTTGCCGTCCTCACCGAGGACCGTTCCGGGTCGCAGGTAGGTGAACGGGCCAACGGTGGCGCGGGCGCTGATAGCGGCACCGGATCCATGGGTCCGAAGCACTGTCGCCCCTTCCCCCACCACCACATCGGTGAGGGTAGTGTCAGGGCCGACGACGGCGTCGCGCGCAATCTCGCAGGCGCCGTGAAGCTGGGTGCCAGGCAGGATAGTGACGTCCTCTGCCAGCTGCACCGAGGTATCGATCCAGGTGGTGGCGGGGTCGATGATTGACACACCGGAGTGCATCCATCGGGTCAGGGTGCGGCGGTTGAGCTCGGCGCCGAGGGCTGCCAGCTGCACGCGGTCGTTGGCTCCCTCTACCTGCCAAGGATCGTCGGAGACGACGGCGGCGACCCTGCCGCCCCGGTCTGAAGCGATGCCTAGGACATCGGTCAGGTACATTTCGCCCTGGGAATTCCCTGCGGTGACTGAGGTGAGGGCGCTGCGCAGAATTGCCGCGTCAAACGCGTAGATGCCCGAGTTGATCTCGTTGATGGACCGCTGGGCGTCGGTGGCATCCTTGTGCTCGACGATGCCGGTGACAGTGCCGTCGGCGGCCCGCAGAATCCGCCCATAGCCGGTAGCGTCCTCAAGAACGGCGGTCAGCACGGTCACCGCGTTGTCCTTGGTCGAGTGGGATTCAACCAGCTGAGCGAGAGTGTCGGCTGTCAGCAGCGGCACGTCTCCGTAGGTGACAACTATGGTTCCCTCAAGGGGCGCCCCGGCGGCCCGGTCAAGTGCGTCAAGCGCTACCTGAACTGCTCGACCGGTGCCTGGCACATCGTCCTGGTCGACGATGACCGCTCCCGGGTCGAGGCTGGCAATGTGGCTGGCGACGAGGTCTCGTTCGTGCCGGACCACGACAGCCATTGCCTCGGGGACCACTCCCCTGGCCGCGGCCATGGCATGCCCCACCATCGATCGCCCGCCCAGAGTGTGAAGGATCTTCGGTGTACGGGATTTCATCCGGGTACCCGCGCCCGCGGCGAGCACGATGACAGCGGCCGGGCGAAGTGCTCCTGCCTCTGAGTCTGATACCTGGGGATGCGTGTTTGAGGTCTGCGGACCCATTGAGGAGACACTCCTGCCTGTAGTTTCTCTGTCAACCGGAAAAGTACAGGCTCACACCGGCAATACTACCCGCGGCACTACCGCCCGACAGTTCCGCCCATAGGATTCGAACCTATACTCCACAGCTCCAAAGGCTGGGGTGCTGCCATTACACCAGGGCGGACTGCGCTGAAGGAACTGACTAATTTCCGTCCCGAAGCGCGGTTATCCAGTTTGCCACGAGTCGGGGGCATCCTGCGACTTGGTAGCCCCCATCCGGTCAGTCCGTGGCGAAGTGGGCAGAGTCACCTCGCCGGGTTTCCTCGGTTGCGGGCCATCCCTTCCAGCATGGAACCTGCACATGGGCCCTAACACAGTATTTCCCTCCCACCAGGAAGTGAACTGCAGCGGACTCGTGCACCTTGATGCGCTGCATCTCTCGTTGCAGCGGGTGCCCAGGGGGCGGTCCGGTGTTGGTTATGTGGGCCCGAAAAAGAGTTGAAAAAGTTTTTTTGGTGGCCCTGAATCGGCCCCTATTTTGTCAGTAGGCGATGATGGAATAAAGGTATGAAAGGCAGCGACGCTTCTGCTCCCGGATCGGGATTCTCCCCCGAATCCGGCCCCGGTTCTGGCCCGGATTCTGGCCCCGGTTCCGTCTTCGAGAGCGGGTCCGTGAACACTGCTTCGGGGAATGCGGGTGGGTACGGTCCGGGCGGTCCGCTGGGCGGGGAAGCGACCTGGACCGCTCCGACCGCTCCGACCGCTCCGACCGCTCCGACCGCTCCGACCGCTCCGACGAATCCGACCGGTCCGGGGGCTCCGTTGCCGTTGTCTGGCCAGGTGTCGGTCGCGGCGATGGTGACGTTGAACGCTCAGCAGACCGTGAACCTACTCAAAACGCTCGCAGTGTTGCGGTCCTGGGTCGACGCGCAGGAAGCCAAAGCGGCCACCCATCTTCATGACCTGATCGCCGAGGAACACCCCTGGGTCGAAGACCTGGACCGTATTCATGCCCTGGCCAGCGCGGAGATCAGCGCCGCACTGCGCATCCCGGAACGGACCGCAGAGTTCCTCCTGGAGACCAGTGAACTACTGACCCGTGAGTATCCGGCCACGCTACGCGCCCTGGAGGACGGCAAGCTCTCCCAACGCCACGCCACCGCCGTGGTACAGGAAGCCACCAGCATCCCCAACACCGTCCCAGCGGTGAGGGCCGCGTTCGAAGCCCACCTCATCGGCCTGGCGTGTCAGACCACGGTCGCGAAGTTCACCCGCCAAGCCCAACGGCTACGCGAAGCCCTACACCCCGAATCAATCACCCTCCGGCGCCAAAAAGCCCTCCAGGACCGGCGCGTGTATCTGGACCCGGCGCAGGACGGGATGGCCTGGCTCCAAGCCTTCCTACCCTCCGAACAGGCCGCCGGGATCTTCCACCGCGTCGACACCGCAGCCCGGGCCTTGCAGGGCCCGGACGAGGCCAGGACTCTCACCCAACTCAGGGCCGATGTTCTGGTGGATGTCCTCACCAGTGCCGGACCCACCGGATACCTGAGTGGCCCGGCCAGAGGGACCAGCGGGCTCGAAGATTCCGTGCCCGCAGATTCCGTGCCCGCAGATTCCGCGCCCAGGAGCGATCATGAACCCGGCAGCGGCGGCAGCGGCGGCAACGGTCATAACGCGTCGACCGGGTCCAACGGGTCCAACAGTGGCGACGGGTCCAACAGTGGCGACGGGTCGGGTCAGTCGGGGGAGGCGAGCACGTATTGGGGTGTGCAGGCGAAGGTGTTCGTCACGGTCCCGGTGATGACTCTCCTCGGCGGGGATGCCCCGGGTGAACTGGAAGGGTACGGTCCGATTGATCCTGAGACGGCACGGAAGCTCGCCGGGCACGCACCATCGTTCACCAGGATCCTCACCCACCCCTTTACCGGGGCCAGGTTAGGCGCTGATGCGACCACGTACCGGGTCCCGCAGGACCTGAAGGATGCGGTCCGGGTCCGGGACGGGACGTGTCGGCATCCGGGATGTAACCGGTTGGCGGTGTTCTGCGAACTCGACCACACCAC
>NZ_ASZW01000288.1:0-16263 GCF_000468215.1 Arthrobacter sp. CAL618
CGGCGGTTACCGCGGTTCGTCGGAGGATTCAGGCGAGGGCCGTCCCTTCGCCAACCGCACCCCCAAGCAGGCCGGCGCCAAGCAGGGCGGCAACCGACAGAAGCCAACCGGTCCCAAGGCCTTCGGCAGGGAACGCTTTGGTCAGAGCCTCGGACCGGTCCGTCGGCCCAAGGCACAGGGCCCCAAGGCACTGCCCGTCGATCGGCTCGACGTCCACAACCCCGACGGTGTGCGCCTGCAGAAGATCATGGCCTCGGCAGGAGTGGCGTCACGCCGGGTCTGCGAGGAAATGATCGAGGACGGCCGCGTCGAGGTCGACGGCACCATCGTCACCGACCTCGGTGTCCGGGTCGATCCCACCCAGGTCGCCATCCACGTTGACGGCATTCGTCTGCAGCTCAACGACCACCTGGTCTATTACGTCTTCAACAAGCCCAAGGGCGTCATCTGCACCATGGAGGACCCCGAGGGCCGTCCCTGCATCAGTGACTACCTGAAGAACAAGAACGAAAACGAGCGGCTCTTCCACGTGGGTCGTCTCGACGTCGCCACCGAGGGCCTGCTGCTCCTGACGAACGACGGCGAACTCACCAACCGCCTCACCCACCCGTCCTATGAGGTCCCCAAGACCTACCTGGTGCAGGTCCGCGGCCCCATGGCCCACGGCATCGGCGCGCAGATGCGAGAGGGCATCGAACTTGAAGACGGCATCGCCGGCGTCGACTCGTTCAGGCTCGTCGATTCCACCCCGGGACACATCCTGGTGGAGGTTGTACTTCACTCGGGCCGCAACCGTGTGGTCCGTCGCCTCTTCGAAGCTGTCGGCCACCCGGTCGAGCGGCTGGTCCGCACCCAGGTTGGCCCCATCCGGGTCAACGACCAGCGCCAGGGCAGCATTCGTGTCCTGGGCAACCAGGAAGTCGGACACCTGTTGGCAGCGGTGGGACTCTAAACCATGCCTGGCGTTAACAACGGCGGCACCCACCTGTCTGGTCCCGTGCTCATAGTGGGCACGGGGCTTTTGGGCGCCAGCATTGGGCTGGGGCTGAAGGCACGTGGGATCGACGTCGTCCTCACCGATATCTCTCCGTCCACCCAAGCGGTGGCCGAGGATATTGGCGCGGGCCGGGCCCTGAACCCGGTCGAGACGTTCGAACCGGAACTGGTCGTCATCGCAGCGCCACCGGACGTCACGGCTGACTTGAGTGCCAAGGCGCTCACCGAGTACCCGAACGCCGTCGTCGTCGACATTGCCAGCGTCAAAGCCTCGGTGCTTGACCACCTGACCACCGTCGTCGACGACGCGGCGCTAAACCGCTACGTGGGGACCCACCCGATGGCTGGCCGGGAGAAATCCGGGCCGGTTGCCGCCAGCGCTGAATTGTTCACCAGCATGCCGTGGGTGGTCTGCGCTTCAGAGCACAGCACCGCCGTGGCCATCCGCACCGCCGAAGCGTTGGCCATCGACCTGGGGGCCGTCGTCGCGCGCATGAGCGCCGAGGATCACGACCAGTCGGTCGCGCTGATCTCCCACCTACCGCAGGTCCTTTCCTCGCTGGTGGCCAGCAGGCTGCAGGATTCACCACCCCACGCGCTGGCCCTGGCCGGCAATGGGTTGCGCGATGTGACCCGGATCGCCGCCAGCGACCCACGGCTCTGGGTGCAGATCCTCTCCGCGAACGCGGACCGTCTGGTCGAGATCCTGTATGGGGTGCGCGAGGACCTGAACCGTTTGATCGGCACCCTCGAGAATCCCACGGGGGCAGGCTCGCGCCTCGACATGGCCCAGCTGATTTCCGAGGGCAACGTGGGCCAGGCCCGCATCCCCGGCAAGCATGGCACCCCGCCCGAAGCGTTCGCTCGCATGACGGTGCTCGTCGATGACGTGCCGGGGCAGATTGCGCGGCTCCTCACCGAGATTGGCGACGCCGGCATTAACCTTGAGGACCTGAGGCTGGAACACTCGCCCGGGCGTCAGGTGGGTATGGCCGAAATTTCGGTGGTGCCCGGCAAACGGCACGATCTCCTTGAATTCCTTACCGCCAACGGATGGAAAGTGGTCCAGTGAACACCCCCCATTCCTTATTCCGCATCGGCAAGTCCCTTGTCGTCGCCATCGACGGGCCCTCCGGGTCCGGTAAGTCCAGCGTGAGCCGTGAGGCTGCACGTCAACTCCATGCCGCCTACCTGGACACCGGTGCCATGTACCGGGCAGTCACCTGGCATTGTCTCGCGGAAGGGGTGGACCTGGGTGACGGCGCCGCCGTCGAACACGCCGCCCGCACGATCGAGCTGGATATCAGCACCCGTCCCGACGCCGAGTCAGTGACGGTCGGTGGTCAGGATGTCACCGCCGCGATCCGCGAACCGCGCGTCTCCGAGGCCGTTTCGGCGGTGGCCACCACCCTGGGCGCCCGCAGCGAACTGATCCGCCGTCAGCGGCAGATCATCGCCGACTCGGGGCACCGCATCGTGGCCGAGGGCCGGGACATCACCACCGTGGTCGCCCCCGACGCTGAGGTGCGGATCCTGCTGACCGCCAGCGAGGCCGCCCGCCTGCGCCGCCGTGGCGACCAGCTCGGTGGCACCCAGACCGACGCGCAGCTGCAGGAGCAGGTCATCGGCAGGGACACCAAAGACTCGAAAGTCGTCAATTTTCACCAGGCCGCAGATGGCGTGGTTACCGTAGATTCATCGGAACTCGATTTCGAGCAGACCATCACGGCTGTGCTCGACGTCGTTCGAACCGTTGCACACTGATAACGAAGGAATGCACTCATGACTGACAACCAGGCCCGCCCTGACATTGAAGGGGCAGAAGAGTTTGAGCCGACCGGCGAGGACTCGATTGCGGAGCGCCTGGCCGGAATCGACGACGACGAAGCCGAGATCCGCGCGCGGTCCCTCCGGGCCGGACTCGACGACTATGACCTCGACGAGGAAGACGCTGCCCTGCTGGCGTTGGAGCCCGAGGACTATGACCCCGACGCGCCCCTGCAGCTCGACCCGGTACTTGCGATCGTTGGACGTCCCAACGTCGGCAAGTCCACCCTGGTCAACCGCATCCTCGGCCGCCGCGAAGCGGTAGTCGAAGACACCCCCGGCGTCACCCGTGACCGGGTCATGTACTCAGCGACCTGGAACGGTCGCGGGTTCACCCTCGTGGACACCGGCGGCTGGGAGCACGACGCCCGTGGCATCCACGCCCGGGTCGCCGACCAGGCCGAGATCGCCGTCGACATGGCCGACGCTGTCCTGCTGGTCGTCGACGCCACCGTTGGCGCCACCGCCACCGACGAAGCCATTGTGCAGATGCTCCGCAAGAAGAAGAAGCCGGTCATTCTCGTCGCCAACAAGGTCGACGACATCCAGAATGAAGCCGACGCGGCCACCCTGTGGGGTCTCGGCTTCGGCCAGCCCTGGCCCGTTTCGGCCCTGCACGGACGCGGGACCGGCGACATGCTGGACCAGGCGCTCGAGGTGCTGCCGAAGTTCTCGGCGCACGGCGGACTGGAACGTTCCGGCGGTCCTCGTCGGGTTGCCTTGATCGGCCGCCCCAACGTCGGCAAGTCCTCGCTGCTGAACAAGCTCGCAGGCAGCGACCGGGTAGTGGTGGATCCGCTGGCCGGAACCACNCCCGCGACCCGGTCGACGAAATGATTGAGCTCGACGGCCGTGTCTGGCGGTTCGTGGACACCGCAGGCATCCGCCGCCGTGTGCACATGGCACAGGGCGCCGACTTCTATGCGTCGCTGCGGACCCAGTCGGCCCTGGAAAAGGCCGAGGTGGCAGTGGTGCTGCTGGCCGTGGACGAGGTGCTCAGCGAACAGGACATCCGGATCCTCAACCTCGCCATGGAGTCCGGCCGTGCCCTGGTGTTGGCGTTCAACAAGTGGGACCTGATGGACGACGAGCGCCGCAAGTACCTGGAGCGCGAGATCGAGCAGGACCTGGCCCATGTCGACTGGGCGCCCCGCGTGAACATCTCGGCGCTGACCGGCTGGCACAAGGACCGGCTCACCCCGGCCCTGGACCAGGCCCTCGAATCGTGGGACACCCGCATCCCGACCGGACGCCTCAACGCGTTCCTCGGCGAGCTGGTTGCTGCCCACCCGCACCCGGTCCGCGGTGGAAAGCAGCCCCGGATCCTCTTCGGCACGCAGGCCTCCTCGCGTCCGCCGAAGTTCGTCCTCTTCACCACCGGGTTCCTGGATCCGGGCTACCGCCGGTTCATCCAGCGTCGCCTGCGGGAGACCTTCGGCTTCGAGGGAACGCCCATCGAGGTCGCCATGCGGGTCCGCGAGAAGCGCGGCAAGAAGAAGTAGCAAGGAACGGCCCTCAGGGTCAGGATTGCCGCTTCCTAGCGGCAATCCTTGGCCCGGTGGCCGTTTTTGCCTGAGAAACCTGTTTCCGGCTCGTCTGGTTCGTCCGGAGGCCTGGCATGCGATAGGATTCTTCAGGTGGTTCGGCCTTCATTGGCCGGCCAATCGGGATGTGGCGCAGCTTGGTAGCGCACTTGACTGGGGGTCAAGGGGTCGCAGGTTCAAATCCTGTCATCCCGACAGCGAAAACCCCGNCCCGCCGACGCACCTTACTGGCATCCACCCAGACGTACCGGGCGAGGCTCTTCTCAACCCATTGGATGCGGACGGCTGCGTCGGTCCACCCGAGGGCGAAGGCCTTGACCGTGGCTGTGCCGCCGTCAGCGTAGGTAAGGTCGGTCCACAGCGGGATCGTTGCCTTGGTGGTATGCACGTCCGCCGGGTCAGGTGCATTCACCTGCAGGGGCCGCCGCCAGTTGCGGGCACCGGGAGCCAGGCCCCAACTGTCGCCGTGGAACTTGTGCACCATGGACACGAGGATAGCCCCGGCCAACGACAAAGGGGTCTCCCGGGTTGAGGCACCACCGAAGGTCTGGCGTTGCGGCTGATGTGTCGGCGCCCGAGGGGTTAGGAGGCGGTGCGGGGGATTCGGCGCAGTCCTTCGGCGTCTTCGATGCTGCTCCGGCCGCGGCCTTGCCGGAGCAGTTTTTTGGCGGCGAAATCGGACATCTACTGCTCTTAGAGGGTGTTTACCGCAGACGGCGCCCTATCCGCCGCCTGCGGTGATTGGCTTATTCGGCTAGGGCGTTGATGACGGCGAGGGCGAGGTCGTGGCTGGATTGGGGGTTCTGGCCGCTAATCAGGTTGCCGTCGCGCACCACGAAGGATGACCAGTCAGCGCCCAGCTCCACTACGGCGCCCTGCTCCTGCAATGCGGTCTCCACGAACCACGGGGTGTTCTCCCCGGTTCCCCCGGATAGCTCCTCTTTGTTGGTGAACACGGTCATCCGCCGGCCCTCGAAGGCGAACCTTCCGTTTCCGTCCACTGCACTGAGCAATCCGGCAGGACCGTGGCAGAACGGAGCGATGATTCGCCCGCTGTCGTTGGCGGCGATCAGGATGCGGCCAAGGTCCTCGTTCTGAAACAGGTCAGCCATCGGGCCGTGCCCGCCTGGCAGGACCACGGCGTCGTAATTCGCGGCGTCCACTTCGGCGAGGACCAGCGGTGCGGATAGTTCATCGTCGATGGAGGTGATGTACTCCCGGAACTCATCGACTTTCTCCTGCCCTCCGGCCATTTCCGGGGCGAGGCTGACCTGGTCGAACGTCGGCTTCACCCCGCCAGGGGAGGCGATGTGGACCGTGTGTCCGGCGCCGAGGAGGGTCCGGTGGGAAACCACCAGTTCCTCGGCCCACACCCCGGTAGGGTGCTGACTACCGTCCTTCATCGTCAGGGAATCAGCGGCCGAAACGACCATCAGAATCTTTGCCATAATGTTTTTCTCCTTTGTGATAGCAGGTAGACCCATGCACGGACCCCTGGGAAGGAACCTGTGCTTGGACCCCTTCAGTGGGGGCATAGGGTTTGCCTGAGACGGTCCGCAGGATCACGAAGCTGGCGTGGTCAGGCGGCTCCACGCGGCCAGATCGAATTCAGGCACGGGCTGCGTGGGAAGAAGTCTCATTACCCCGCTCAACCAGCCCCGCAACGTGGGTATTCCCCGTTATCCGCCGTCACTGCGGTGTGGCCGGCCTGCAAACCGCTCGCCGACGACGTCGCAGCCCTCCTTGGTTCGTGGATGGCGAGCGCGCGACACGCGGAGGCGGGTTGTTCCGGCAAGACGCCACGTCTGATCGCGGGGCCCCTCCCGAAGGCAATAGGGCCAATCACCACGGACATGCGCCGAGCCCTCGACGAGCGCTGCGTCCTAACCGAAGCGCGAGCAGGTGCCGTCCACTCACAACCGTTGTCGATGCCGTTCAAACCTGCCTCTATCAGCGGTTTCCCTGGCACCTGCCAACCCCGGTGACAACACCCCCTGGATCATGAGCGACTGGGGGCGGCAATCATGCCGGGGCCAGCAGGCCAGCACACCCACATCCTGCACCAGAAACATGCTACGAAAAAGGTGACGGGGGAAGTAGCGCGGCGCTACCGCTGAGGTGAGCAGACCACGGACTAAAGACCCTAATCCAATCGGGCCCAACGGAGTTAGATAGCAGATGAGCAGGAAAGTCCCTCAACTTGCGACTCGAGAGGTAAGGGCAAAATTATGAGCGGGAGCATCATCGAAGGATTGCGAGTGGGTGCCGCGGCTGCGAAGCGGAGCGTCATCGTGGGTGGCCTCGTGTCAGGGCTCGTACTGACCGGTGTGGTTCCCGCGGGGACCGCTCTCGCAGCGCCGGCCTACACCGCTCCAGGGATGACCGTCGAGGAGTCACCTGCCGCACTGCCAGCGCAGACTCTGCCGTCCAACCCCTCCATCGGCTTTTCGTCGCCCTACCGGATTGGGCATGGATGGACAGCCTCACGAACGATCTCGGTCGGCGACTGGGATGGCAACGGTTTCAGCGATCTGATGCTGATCGCGTCCGACGGACGCCTCCTCTATTACGCGGCCAACGCTCGGGAGCGTTTCGCGTCCCCCCGCCAGATCGGGCACGGCTGGCTGGTCGCCGAGAGCGTCCAGGGTGGCGTGGACTGGAATCGTGACGGTGCCATCGACCTGATCGCACGCTTCAAGGACGGGCGGTTGATGCTGTACCCCGGCAACGGTTCGGGTGGATTCCTCGCTGCGCGCCAGATCGGCCATGGTTGGCTGAGCATGCGGACGTGGACGCCGGTGCAGCAGTCCGTCAACGGGTATCCCGCTGTCGCGGCCACCGATATGGCCGGCATCATGCACGTCTACCCGACCAACGGCACCGGTAGCTTCCTTCCCCGTATCAGACTGGGTGGAGGCTGGCTCCCCATGCGCCAGGTCGTGGGAGCGGGCGACTGGGACAAGAACGGCCGCTCTGATCTGCTCGTTGTGGACAGCGAGGCCAGATTGCGCCTCTATGCCGCCTCGTCCAGCGGCACATCGTTCCCCATGACACAGATCGGAACGGGGTGGTCCGCCTTCCCGAAGATCTTCGCCACTCAGCTCGATCCTCGCGCCCAGACGATCTGGGCGGTGCGGACGGACGGCGCCCTGTATGCCTATCCCGCGAAGTACAGGGGCACCAACGCCGCATTCGTACCATGGCCATCCGTCCCCACCAGGTGGGATGACACCGACTGGGAGTCCTTCCCCACGACGCGCCCCGTCGTGGCCCTTACCTTTGACGGCGGTGCCTCCAATGCGGGGGTGACCTCCATCCTCAACACTCTCGACCGGTATGACGCGACGGCGTCCTTCTTCGTGACCGGCCAGTTCGCGCGTGCATATCCTGCCAGCGTGCGCGCCATGGCAGCTGACGGATACCCCGTCGGCAACCACTCCAACACCCACCCGTATTTCTCGCAGCTCACCAACGAGGCCATCCGGCTCGAACTGGCGCGAGCGGAGGCCGCCATCTGGCCGCTCACCGGCAAGACGACCATGCCCTACTTCCGGTTCCCCTACGGCGATCGGACTCAGCTCGACATCGACGTCGTCAACGGTTTCGGTTACGTTCCGTTCCGTTGGACGGTGGACACGCTGGGCTGGCGAGGGACATCCGGCGGCATCACCGCCTCGATTGTGTGCCAGCGGGTCCTGAACACGGCCCGTCCCGGCCAGATCGTTCTGATGCACGTGGGTTCCAACCCGAACGACGGCACCACCCTCGACGCCGCCGCCCTGCCCTGCATCATCGAAGGGTTGCGCGCCAGGGGCTACGGCTTCGTCACGGTGGAGGCTCTGCTGGACTGATGGAGTGCCGCATCACCGGTCCGCGTCACCCGGCCGGCTTGTAGCCTCCCTCGGCGGTGTGCATACGACGAACTGTGACGCCGCCAGGTTCAGTCCGGGGTATGCGGTCGTATCTTGGAAGAGTGAACCCTTTCGTGGCCGCCGCTATCGTCGTTGTGCTGGTCCTCGGTGCCCTCGGCATCGGACTGGCCATGCGTCACCGGTCTGGCGGCAAGCGCTCCGTGCAGGTGGGGGAGATCGCCCCGGCGGACGTGGACCTCGCGGTCCTGGGCGAACGCGCGACAGTGGTCCAGTTCAGCACCGCTTACTGCTCCCGCTGCCCTGGCGTACGACGGGCCCTCACCAACACGGTCAGGGATTACGACGGCGTCGTGTACACCGACGTCGACCTCACCCACCGGCCACATCTCGCCTCGCGGCTGAAGGTGATGCAAACCCCTACCGTGCTCGTCGTCAATCCGAACGGCGATGTCGCTGCACGCTACGCGGGCGCGGTATCAGTGGCGTCCATCCGTGCCGAAATTGACACCCTGGAAGGACCCGGCGATGACCGCCTTGCCTCATAACCCCTCGACCACACCTCTCCCCGGTATTGACCCTCGTGGCCCACGGTTTGCGGCCGCGTTGACGGCCTGCCTGCTGCTGGTCGGCACCTTCTTAGCTCTCCTGACGGCGGACGCGACTCCGCGCCTGAGTCTCGCGGAAAGGGTGTCCGACCCCGGGTTTATGATGCTTGCGAGCACCGCCTTCCTGTTCGCCTGGGGCTTCACGTCCCCACGGACCGCTCTCTGGGGCGTGCTGTTCCGCAAGGTTCTCAGCCCCCGGCTCACACCGCCGGTCGATCGTGAAGACCCTCGACTGCCACGTTTTGCTCAGGTGGTCGGCTTCATTGTGGTGACGATGGGACTGCTGCTGCACCTCGCGGCCGTCCCGTGGGCGCTTCCAATCGCCGGAGCTGCCGCGTTCGTCGCCGCGTTCCTGAACGCAGCGTTCGGACTGTGCCTCGGCTGCCAGTTGTACCTGGTCCTGGCGCAGGCCGGGCTCATCCGGCCACGAGGCGGACTCGCCGGCGCCTGAGCGAGGCAGCGCAAACGAATCACCGTCTCATGACCGGTCCTGACACCTTCAGCGGACAAGGCCGGTACCCCGGAGTATGTTGGAGCCATGGCATCTGAGGCAACAGTCCTGTCCGTTGACGGACCCCACGGCACCCGCGACGTGCGGATCTCCAGTCCCAGCCGGGTGCTCTGGCCCGATCTCGGTATCACCAAGCTCGACCTCGCCAAATACCTGGTCGAGGTGGGGGAGGCCTTCGTCGCTGCCAACGGTGACCGCCCCCTCGCCCTGCAGCGGTTCAAGGACGGGATCGACGGCGAACAGTTCTTCTCCAAGAACCCGCCCAAGGGTGCACCCGACTACATCCGATCGGTGCCCGTGATCTACCCGAGCGCCCGATCCCACCCGCAACTCGTCATCGATGAACCTGCCGCCGCCGTCTGGGCAGCCCAAATGAACACCATCGTTTTCCACCCCTGGCCGTCACGGGCCGAGAATTCCGACAACCCTGACCAGTTGCGCATCGACCTGGATCCCCAGCCGGGAACCGATTTCGACGACGCCGTCCCCGCCGCAATCGAACTGCGCAAGGTGCTCGAGGAGGCCGGACTTAACGCCTTCATCAAAACCTCCGGCAACCGGGGGCTCCACGTCTTTGCCCCGATCAAGCCGGTCCGGGAGTTTCTCGACGTCCGCCATGCGGTGATCGCGGCAGCCCGCGAACTGGAACGCCGCATGCCCGACGCCGTCACCACCGCGTGGTGGAAAGAGGAACGTGGGGAGAAGGTGTTTGTCGACTTCAATCAAGCCAACCGGGATCGCACCATCGCCGGTGCCTATAGTCCGCGGGCCCTGGCCCACGCACCGGTCTCCTGCCCGATTGGGTGGGATGAGCTGGAGAGCGCCGACCCGAAGAACTTCACCGTCCTCACGGTGCCCGAACGGCTGAAAACCGTCGGCGATCCGTGGGCCAGCTTCCACGAAAAGCCCGGCACCATCGACAAACTGCTTGACTGGTGGCAGCGCGACCTTGACTCCGGTCTCGGCGAGCTACCCTTCCCGCCGGACTACCCGAAGATGCCGGGGGAGCCCTCCCGCGTCCAGCCCAGCAGAGCGAAGAAGGACAAGTAGGTTCTCGGGCTTTATTCTCTAGGCGAGGACCTCATTCAGGTCATACGCCACCGGGACCTCCAACTGGTCGAAGGTGCAGGACTCGGGGTCGCGGTCCGGCCGCCACCGGGAAAACTGGGCTGTATGACGGAAGCGTGAGCCCTCCATCTGGTCATAGCGCACCTCCATCACCCGCCGCGGGTGCAGCCGCACAAAGGACACATCCTTGCCGGAAGCGAACCGGCTTCGATCGGTTTCCCCACGGACAGGCTCACCTGAAGCATCGCGCACGACGTCTGACGCCAGCTCATCGACCAGCTCCAGCCGGCGTTTGTTGGTGAACGCCGACGCGCCGCCCACATTGCGCAGTTCGCCGTCGTCGTACAGCCCCAGCAACAGGGACCCGACACCGGCGCCGCTGGTGTGCACCCGGTAACCGAGGACGACGACGTCGGCGGAGCGGTGATGCTTGATCTTGAGCATGCGGCGCTTGCCAGGCTCATATCCGGCGCCCAGCGGCTTGGCGACGACGCCGTCGAGCCCAGCTCCCTCAAACTCGACCAGCCAACGGCGGGNGGGCGAGGTCTACGTCGTCGGTCGTTTGAGACACATGGACAGGGGCAGCGAACGCACCAGCAATGCCTTCCAGGGCGGCCCGACGCTCAGCGAAGGGTGAGCTCATCAGATCCTTCGACCCAGCAGCCAGCAGATCGAAAGCGACGAACGAGGCGGGTGTTTCCTCGGCCAGTAACCTGACCCGGCTGTCGGCGGGGTGGATGCGCTGCGACAGCGCCTCCCAGTCCAGCCGCTCATTGCCGGGGGAGCCGGTGCGGACCACAATCTCGCCGTCGACCACGCAGCGCTCCGGAAGGGACACCTTCAGCGCCTCAACCAATTCCGGAAAATACCGGGTGAGCAGCTTCGACCCGCGGCTGCCGATCTCCAGGGTGTCGCCATCGCGGTGGATGATGGCTCGGAATCCGTCCCATTTCGGTTCGTACAGCAGGCCGCCAGCCACACTGTCCGGCTCAGGCACATCGCTGACGGCTTTGGCGAGCATGGGCTGAACGGGGAAGGGGAGATCGGTCATGAACCGATCTTTCCTCACTCGGCGAGCTGAGGGTAGTCCACCCCTGCCCATCGTCCAATCACTATGTCTATACTCGATCAGTGGCATCCAGCGGACGTCGCGCCCAGTCACACCGGAGTACGACGAAAGGCTGCCCATGAGCAACGTTCCAGATAACCTTCACTACACGGCTGAGCACGAATGGGTGACCCCGCCAAGTACCGACGGTGTGGTCCGCGTCGGCATCACGGACTTCGCGCAGGACGCTCTGGGCGACGTCGTCTACGTCCAGATGCCGGAGGCCGGCTCGCCGGTGACCGCGGCCGACGTCGTCGGTGAGGTGGAATCCACCAAGAGCGTCAGCGACATCTACGCGCCTGTGACCGGTGAGGTGGTGGCCCGAAATGAGGCCCTTGAGGACAATCCCGCGCTCATCAACTCTGATCCCTACGGTGAGGGGTGGCTCCTTGAAATCAAGGTCGCCGATCCATCCGTCGTGGATGAGCTTCTGAGTTCATCGGATTACTCACAGCAGGTAGGCTAGGGGTACCGGCTCGTCCGGCACAACTAGGCAAGATCACCGTTGCAAGGACACGGTGGCCAACCGGTCGTTCGACTGGTTGGCCACATATTTTGGGGAGGAACACCATGGTTGGCAACGAGAACGCGGCCACGTATGGCGGAAGAGAAAATCAGGCGCCGTCGCCGGAGACCACCACAATTGGAATCCCGGCGCTAGCCCCCACCGCAGTGGACCCAAAGCTGTCCCCGGAAGAGCAGGCGGCGGTCGCCGCGCTGCCCAGCACCTCTGCCTTGCTCGTGGCTCATACCGGCCCCAATTCCGGCGCCCGCTTCCTCCTGGACCAGGACGTGACAACGGTCGGACGCCACCCCAACGCTGATATCTTCCTCGACGACGTTACGGTGTCCCGTAAGCACGCCCAGTTTGAGCGGACCGACACCGGATTCACCGTGCTGGATACCCGTAGCCTCAACGGCACCTACGTCAGCAACGACCGGGTGGACAAGGTTGCGTTGCGCAACGGCAACGAAATCCAGATTGGCAAGTTCCGCCTGACCTTCTACAGTGCCCGGACAGCAGCGCCACAGCAGTCACCAGTTCAGCCTCTCGGACAGGAATAGGTCCCGCTGCATGCCCTCACCCCAGCCAGCTCGGCGCACCGTAGGACTCGCACCAGAACGAGTCCACGGCAATGTGCTCAACATCGGCGAGGTCCTCACCGAACTGTCCGGGGACTTCCCGCAGATCACTGCGTCCAAAATCCGGTTCCTGGAGGAAAAAGGGCTGATCTCCCCTCAGCGCACCCGGGCCGGATACCGGAAGTACGCGCCGCATGATGTGGAGCGCCTCCGCTTTGTGCTGGCACTGCAGCGGGACCAGTACCTGCCGCTGAAGGTCATCAAGGACTACGTGGACGCGATCGACCGCGGTGAGAAGCCGGAATCGCTGCCCGGCGGTATGACCCTGTCCCCGCGGATGGTCTCAGACCAGATGTCCCGCGACCTGCACTCCCACACCCGATCCCTGACCCTCGAAACTCTGACGGCCGAGGCCGGCGCCAGGCATGCCCTGGTGCTCGATCTGGTGGGCTTTGGCCTGATCGCCCCGGTTGACGGCCGCTTCGACGAACATGCCCTCCGCGTCACCCGGGCATGCGTATTGCTGGAGGGCCACGGGATCGAACCCCGGCACCTCCGCCCTTTCCGCGCCGCAGCTGACCGCGAACTGGGCCTCGTTGAGCGGGTTGTGACACCCGTCGCTTCCCGTCGGGACGTGGCCTCCAAGGCACGCGCCGCCGAAATGGCCCGCGAAATCAGCGAGCTGTGCCTGAACCTGCACACAGCGTTGGTACAGGGCCACATTTCCCGCATGGATAGCTAGGGGGCCGCAATGCTTGAAGTAGAAGTCGTCGGAGTCCGAATCGAACTGCCCTCCAACCAGCCCCTGGTGCTGCTGAAGGAAACCAAGGGGGAACGCCACATCCCGATCTGGATTGGTGCCCCGGAAGCCAGCGCAATCGCCTTCGTTCAGCAAGGCATTGTCCCGCCCCGGCCCATGACCCACGACCTCCTCGTCAGCGTGGTCAACGCCCTCGGCCGCGAGATCAGCCAGGTCCGGCTGATCTCCGTCGAAGATACCGTTTTTCACGCAGAGCTGGTGTTCGACGACGGCACGGCGGTGAGCTCGCGCGCATCCGACGCCATCGCGGTCGCCCTCCGCGTCCCCTGCCCCATCTACTGCGCCGTCTCCGTCCTGGACGAGGCGGGCGTGGAGATCACCGAGGCAGCTGACGACGACGACGACGATACGCCCGCTGTGCCCCCAGTCAACGCCGAACGGGAGTTGCGCCAGTTCCGCGAGTTCCTCGCCGACGTGGAACCCGAGGATTTCGAACGTTAAGGTTCCGACACGCCAAACTCTTTATGCCCTGCATCTTTGACCTGGAGTGCCCGGCGATCTAACGTCGAAGCATACGGTTTCATTGCACTACCCATTAACTCAGGGCAGACTTGAGAGCAAACCCTGAGAATCCGGTGCGTGCCTAGTGCCTACCGTCCAAGTATTCCCACGGTTATCAGAACGAGGAGGCAGCACGTGAGTCCCAAAGGCGACGCCGGTACGGGTTCCAACGCGGTTGCGTCCGGATCCGGGATCCCGGCCAGTGCGCAGGGCCTGCTGTTCACCGAAGATCTCCCCGTCCTTGATGAAGATGCTGGCTACCGCGGTCCCACTGCCTGCAAAGCGGCCGGCATCACGTACCGCCAGCTCGACTACTGGGCCCGGACCGGCCTCGTGGAACCAGCAGTCCGAGGCGCCTCCGGCTCGGGCACCCAGCGACTGTACGGTTTCCGGGACATCCTGGTACTGAAGGTCGTCAAACGACTGCTCGACACAGGCGTCTCCCTCCAGCAGATCCGCGCCGCAATTGAGCACCTCCGGGAACGCGGCGTCGAGGATCTAGCCCAGATCACCCTGATGAGCGACGGCGCCAGCGTCTACGAGTGCACCTCGGCCGAGGAAGTTATCGACCTGGTCCAGGGTGGCCAGGGCGTATTTGGCATTGCTGTCGGCAAGGTCTGGCGTGAGGTGGAAGGCAGCCTCGCGGCCCTCCCCAGCGAACACGCAGCCGATCAGGACTTCCCCGACGATGAACTCAGCAAGCGCCGGGCCACCCGCAAGATCAGCTAGGGCCTAGCTAACCCACCCATGGATTAGGCGAGGCCCCCTTCGAGCAAGCGAGAGCCCCCTGAGCCAGGCGAGGCCCCTTCGAATGAGGCGAGAGCCACCTGAGCCAGGCGAGAGCCACCTCGTTCCCTCAGGCGCGTCGGGCCACCCGGCTTCTCAGCCGGCCGGAATCCACCAGGTTTTTCAGCAACTCATCAAAGTAGCCGGCGGCATTGCGCGCCGATTCGCCCGGCCAATGGTGCACCGAGTGGGCGGCACCCTGAATCTGCTGCCAGTTCGCCTGCTCAGTAATGGTGGGACTCAATAGGAGATCACCAAACATCTGGCGCATTTCCGCAAGGCGGAACGCGTGCTCGTTCGAACCGGGACGTACCCGGTTGGCGACAATCCCTGCGGTGGACAAATTCGGCGCAAATTCTCGTTTGAACAGCTCGATAGCCCGCATGGTCCGCTCTGTGCCTGCCACCGAGAACAGGCCCGGCTCGGCGACCAGCAGCACCCGGTTGCTGGCGGTCCACGCCATCCGGGTCAGCCCGTTGAGGGATGGCGGGCAATCGATGAGAACCAGCCCATAACCCTCCAGACGCGACAGCAGGGTGGTGAGCCGTCGCAGATCCCGCCGTCCCAGATCTGGTCGGTCGTAAATACCCGAGTAGGCGGAGCCCACTGCGACGTCGAGAACAGGTGCCTTCCCCGACAACGGCGGGTTCTGTTGGATGGCCGAAGCCACCCAACCGCTGGGCACCACGTTGGCTCCGAGGTCGCCGCGACGCGCAATCTTCAGCAGACGGCCGATATCGAGTTGATCAGCGGATCTCACACCCAGACCGGTGGTGGCGTCAGCATGCGGGTCCAAATCAACGACCAGGGTCGGGATTCCAGCGGCAAGCGCTGCCGAGGCCAATCCGAGAGTCACGGACGTCTTGCCGACACCGCCCTTGAGGCTGCTGATGCTCACTACTTGCACTTGTTAAACCAATACCTAACATCTCGTGTGCGCGGCTGCCGGACGTCGCGCCAGCGGGAATCCTGGGCCGCAGTTTGAGCCGGCGGCCTCTATTTCGTCTGGGTTTGGTCAGTTCCGCATCAATGGCGGTCGACCTACCGTTCCATCATAGGTGAGCGGTAGGGGTTCCGAAGTCAGCGGTGCCCGGGACGCCGGTCAGATGTTGAGAAAGGTTAAGAGGTCGACGTCACAGCGCGGTAGGGTGAGGATTGCCGTGATGCAGGACACGGACGCACGTATCCATTGGTGAGATGCACGGACGCAGGAGAGCAATGTTTTCGAAGATTCTGGTAGCTAACCGTGGCGAGATTGCCATCCGTGCCTTCAGGGCTGGCTTTGAGGTGGGGGCAAAGACGGTTGCTGTGTTCCCGTACGAGGACCGCAATTCGATCCACCGGCAGAAGGCTGACGAGGCTTACCTCATTGGTGAAGAGGGTCACCCGGTCCGCGCCTACCTGGACGTAGAGGAAATTGTGCGTGTCGCCAAGGAATCCGGGTGTGACGCCATCTACCCGGGTTACGGTTTCCTGTCGGAAAACCCGGGACTCGCCCGGGCCGCCGAAAAGGCCGGCATCACTTTCGTCGGACCGCCAGCC
>NZ_ASZW01000288.1:16272-27282 GCF_000468215.1 Arthrobacter sp. CAL618
GGAACTGGCGGGTAACAAGGTGCATGCGCTGGAGGCTGCCCGCAAGGCTGGCATCCCGGTCCTGAAGTCATCCCAGCCGAGCGCCGACCTGGATGAGCTGATCGCCGCGGCTGACGAGATCGGGTTTCCCATCTTCGCGAAGGCGGTTGCTGGTGGTGGCGGTCGCGGGATGCGCCGCGTCGACAAGCGGGAGGCGCTGCCCGAGGCCCTCGAGGCTGCGATGCGGGAAGCTGACTCCGCGTTCGGTGATCCGACCATGTTCCTGGAACAGGCGGTGCTCCGCCCCCGCCACATTGAGGTGCAGATCCTCGCGGACGCGCAGGGCAATGTGATGCACCTGTTCGAGCGGGACTGCTCCATTCAGCGCCGGCACCAGAAAGTCATCGAGATTGCTCCAGCTCCTAACCTTGATGAGGGCATCCGGCAGGCCCTGCACCGGGACGCGGTCGCTTTCGCCACCGCCCTGGGTTATGTCAACGCGGGCACCGTGGAGTTCCTCGTCGACACGGTGGGGGAGCGGGCGGGTCAGCATGTCTTCATCGAGATGAACCCCCGCATCCAGGTGGAGCACACCGTTACCGAGGAGATCACCGACGTCGACCTGGTGCAGGCGCAGCTGCGCATCGCCGCGGGTGAGTCCCTCGCGGACCTTGGCCTGAGCCAGGACAGCGTCCAGGTGCGGGGTGCTGCCCTGCAGAGCCGCATCACCACCGAGGACCCCGCCAACGGTTTCCGGCCCGACGTCGGACAGATCACCGCCTACCGGTCCGCTGGCGGCGCCGGGGNNCTCGACGGCGGCACCGTCTACGCGGGCGCTGAAATCAGCCCGCACTTCGATTCGATGCTGGTGAAACTGACCTGCCGTGGTCGCGATCACAAGTCGGCCGTGACCAGGGCCCGACGCGCCCTGGCCGAATTCCGGGTCCGAGGGGTGTCGACCAACATCTCCTTCCTGCAGGCCGTCCTTGACGATCCCGACTTCATCGCCGGTAATGTTGCGACCAGCTTCATAGACGAACGCCCCGAACTGCTCACCGCCCGGGTCTCCGCAGACCGCGGGACCAAGCTGTTGACCTGGCTGGCAGATGTGACAGTCAACAAGCCCCACGGTGAGCGGCTCGTGGAAATCGACCCGGCCGAGAAGCTGCCCGTTGCTGGTGAGGGCGAGGCGCCCCCAGGGCCGGGGTCGCGTCAGCGGCTGCAGGAACTCGGTCCCGAGAAGTTCGCTGCCGAGCTCCGCGCCCAGAAAGCCGTCGCCGTCACCGACACCACCTTCCGCGACGCGCACCAGTCGCTGCTCGCCACCCGGGTCCGCACCCGTGACCTGGTGGCCGCCGGCGACGCCGTCTCCCGCCGGACGCCCCAGTTACTGTCCGTTGAGGCGTGGGGCGGTGCCACGTACGACGTCGCACTCCGGTTCCTCGGTGAGGAACCGTGGGAGCGTCTCGCAGCCCTGCGCAAGGAACTGCCAAACATCTGCCTGCAGATGCTGTTGCGGGGCCGGAACACGGTCGGTTACACCCCGTACCCCGAGGAGGTCACCGAGGCCTTCGTGAAGGAGGCAGCCGAGACCGGTATCGACATCTTCAGGATCTTCGACGCGCTGAACGACGTCTCCCAGATGGAACCTGCCATCCGCGCGGTCCGTGCCACCGGTACCGCGGTGGCCGAGGTTGGCCTTTGCTACACCTCCAACATGCTCGACCCCGAGGAGAAGCTTTACACCCTGGAGTACTACCTCGAGTTGGCGCAGCGGATCGTCGACGCGGGCGCCCACATCCTGGCGATCAAGGACATGGCCGGCCTGCTGCGGCCAGCGGCAGCCGCGCAGCTCGTCACTGCCCTGCGTGAGCGTTTTGACCTGCCCGTTCACCTCCACACCCACGACACCGCCGGCGGCCAGCTGGCCACGCTGCTCGCCGCCGTGGACGCGGGAGTGGACGCCGTCGACGTCGCCAGCGCCTCCCTCGCGGGGACCACGAGCCAGCCCTCGGCGTCGGCACTGGTCGCGGCCCTGGCCAATACTGAACGGGATACCGGGATTTCGCTGGCGGATATCTGCTCGCTGGAACCCTACTGGGAGGCAGTCCGCCGCGTGTATGCCCCGTTCGAGTCGGGGCTGCCAGGACCTACAGGTCGGGTGTACCGGCATGAGATTCCAGGCGGCCAGCTCTCCAACCTTCGCCAGCAGGCCATCGCCCTGGGCCTCGGGGAACGGTTTGAAGCTATCGAGGACATGTACACGGCGGCGGACCGGATACTTGGGCGGCTCGTGAAGGTCACCCCGTCGTCGAAGGTGGTGGGGGATCTCGCGTTGCAGTTGGTGGGGACTAACGTGGATCCCGCCGACTTCGAGGAGAATCCGCAAAACTACGACATCCCCGATTCGGTGATCGGTTTCCTCAGCGGGGAACTCGGGGATCCTCCCGGCGGGTGGCCAGAGCCCTTCCGCACCAAGGCCCTGCAGGGCCGCGAAATCAAGGTCCGCGACGCGGAGATCAGTGCCGAGGACCTGGCCGCGCTGACCGGGGATTCGAAAGTCCGACGCGCCACCCTCAACCGGTTGCTGTTCGCCGGCCCCACCAAGGATTTCCTGGCCACCCGGGAAACCTACGGCGACGTCTCGGTCCTGGACACCCGCGACTACCTGTATGGCTTGCAGCAGGGCAGCGAGCACGTCATCCCGCTCGAAAAGGGTGTCCGGCTGATCGCCACCCTCAGCGCGGTGTCGGAGCCTGATGAGAAGGGGATGCGCACGGTGATGTGCACGCTGAACGGGCAGATGCGGCCCGTCGTCGTGCGTGACCGCAGCATCCACAGTGACGTCAAGGCGGCGGAGAAGGCGGACAAGACGGCGCCGGGCCAGATCGCTGCGCCTTTCGCCGGTGCTGTCACCGTCACGGTTGCCGAGGGGGACACCATCGAGCAGGGCGCGACGATCGCCACGATCGAAGCGATGAAGATGGAAGCCGGAATCACCTCACCGGTGGCAGGCACGGTCAAGCGGATCGCCGTCGACGCCGTCTCCCAGGTGCAGGGCGGGGATCTGCTGATGGTGATCGAGACCGCCTAGCCGGTACGGCCGTGCGGGGTCTGGTGCGCTAGTGTTTGGCTGGAGACCACGGCGCATTTGGCGCGCCATCTTCGAACCTGTGAGGAACTATGGCCCCGCAAGATCCGTCCGGTACCGGCCCGGACATTGACCCATCCGACGACACTCAGTCCGACCTACCGGAGACTGATTCTCCTCAAGCCGAGGACAACGCGGATGCTTCCGTCTCCGTGGGTCGCGATCCCGAGGGTCGAGGATCGGTTGACCACGAGTTGGTGACCGATCATGGAGCGTTGACCGGCCTTCCGGTCGACTACACCTCGGCGTTGCCCCTCGGAAACGCCGACGCCCCGGCACTGCCATCCGCGGTGCCGTCGGTGCTGGCCGCGCCTGCGGCTAAGGCGCCGGAAACTCCTGCGACGCCTTCAGTTTCGGCGACGCCCACAGTTTCTGCGGCGCCTGAGCCGGCGGCGGATCTTGCGGGCTGGTTCCCCTCGGCTACTGCCACNCGCCCCCGGTCGAGCGGCCAGCCGCTGAGACCACTGAAGCGCGCAGCGCCCGCCGGCAGAAGGAAATTGGTCCTGAAACTGCCGCCTCACTGACGTCTGAGCGGCTCCTTGAGGTAACGAAGCGTCCCCCTGTTGACGGCTGGCGCAAGCTTCTCCATACGCTGAGCTTTGGCTATCTGAACCTCGGCGATTCTGACGCCGTCCGGATCCGCCGCGCACTGGAGCACCGGATTTCGGTGCGGTTGGGGGAGCGCACCCGCTATGTTCCCGTGCTGTCGCGGAAAGGCGGGGTGGGAAAGACCACTGTCACCACGCTGCTTGGCATGACGCTGGCCCAGGTCCGCGAAGACCGCATCATTGCGATGGACGCCAACCCGGACCGCGGGACGCTCTCCGATCGTTCGCCCGGCAAGGCCGACTTCACAGCCCGCCAGTTGGTGCAGAACCGGTTCATGGTGGATTCCTTCGCCCAGCTCTCCAGCTATGTGGCCCGCGAAGGGTCCCGGCTGCATGTGCTGGCCTCCGATACGGACCCGGCAATCGCCCAGGCATTCGACGACGCCGACTACCGCGCGGTCACCGATATCCTGAGTCGCTACTACTCGATTGTGCTGACCGATTCGGGCACCGGCATGGTGCACTCGGTGATGAAGGGAACCCTCGAGAAGGCCGACGCCGTCGTGCTGGTTTCCGGTGGAAGTGTGGACGAGGCCCGGCTGGCTTCCGAAACCCTGTCCTGGCTCGAGGCACACGGACGCCACGACCTGGTGGCTAGTGCCATCGTCGTGATCAACCTGTCTTCCGGGAACGGAACCCAGGTGAACGTGACCGAAATCGAAGAGCACTTCCGGTCCCGAGTCAGCACCGTTGTCCGCATTCCCTACGACCGTCATCTGGCAGAAGGTTCACAGGTGGACCTGGCCCGGCTGAAACCGGCAACGCGGGATGCTGTCGTCGAACTTGCGGCGCTGGTCGTCGACGAACTGCAGTGACTCACTACGACCTGGCGATTGTCGGTTCCGGTTCCGGCAACAGCCTGATCACCCCCGACTGGGATGACCGAAAAGTGGCGTTGATCGACGGCGGCGTGTTCGGCGGAACCTGCCTGAACGTCGGCTGTATACCGACGAAAATGTTTGTCTTCCCTGCCGAACTGGCCACCGGGGCACAAGAGGCGCAGTCACTCGGCGTCGACCTTGAGCTTCGCGACGTCAGGTGGAGGACCATCAGGGACCGCATTTTCTCTCGGATCGACGCGATTTCCCGGGACGGCAGACGATACCGGGCAGACGAGCTGGACAACGTCACCCTGTACCAGGAATACGTGCGGTTCACGGGGGAGAAGTCCTTCGTCACCGCGACGGGCGAGGAGATCCACGCGGACCAGGTCGTCATCGCAGCGGGATCACGGGCGGTGCTACCGGACATTCCGGGAATCACCCTTCCGCAGGTGCATACCTCGGACACCATCATGCGGTTGGATGAGTTGCCGGCGCGGATCCTCATCATCGGTGGAGGCTACATTGCCGCCGAATTCGCTCACATCTTCGGCGCGTTTGGCTCAGCTGTCACCATGGTTAACCGCTCCGGCAGCCTGTTACGTACCCTCGATGACTCCGTCTCGGAAGCGTTCACCGCGGAGGCGCTTCGCCGGTGGGACGTCGTCCTCAATCACACCGTCGCCTCACTGACCGCCAACGACGACGGATCCGTGCACGCGGTAATCGACGGACCCGAAGGTCAGGAACTGGACGTCGACGTCGTGCTGGTGGCCATCGGCAGGGTGCCGAACACCGACCGGTTGGGAGCCGCCGACGTCGGGCTTGATCTCGATACTGAGGGTCGCCTGGTCGTGGACGGACACCAGCGGGTCCTCCGCGACGGTTCGCCTATCGACGGGCTATGGGCCCTGGGTGATGTCAGCAACCGGTTCCAGCTCAAACACGTCGCCAACCATGAGGCGCGGGTCGTCTCGCACAACCTGATCCATCCTGGCAGTCTGCGCACCAGTGACCACCGGTTTGTTCCGGCGGCGGTGTTCACGCACCCTCAGGTAGCGGTTGTCGGCCTGACCGAAGCTGAAGCACTGGCGAAGGCCGAGGCTGAAGGCTTTGAGATCACTGTTGCCGTCCAGCAATACGGGTCGACGGCGTTCGGCTGGGCGATGGAGGACACCACCGGGTTTGTGAAGCTGATCGCCAACCAGCGCACCGGCATGATTCTCGGCGCCCACGTCATGGGCCACGAGGCGTCGATGATCATCCAGCCGGTCATCCAGGCGATGTCCTTCGGACTCGATGCCCAGACCATGGCCAGCGGTCAGTACTGGATTCACCCGGCCCTCACGGAAGTAGTCGAGAACGCTCTACTGTCCCTGAAGACCGGGTAAATCAGTTACCGATTTCTGGCTGCGCTAGGCGCGAGGGGCCGAGTAGATGCCCTCGACCACCGAGGAGTAATCCTTCAGGACCTGGGCCCGCTTGATCTTCAGGGATGGAGTCAGGTGCCCGCTGGTCTCGGTGAAGTCGGTGGCCACAATTCTGAACGCCTTGATTGACTCGGCTTGCGAGACATTCGCGTTGGCCTGATCCACCAGTTGCTGCACTTCGGCGGTAACCAGTGGGTGTTCGGCGGCCTGAGCTACGGTGGTGTTCTTGGGTAGCTGGTGGCGCTCAAGCCAGCCCGGCAGAGCCTCTTCGTCAAGGGTGATCAGGGCCGAGATGAAGGCCCGGTGATCGCCGACGACAACGCACTGCGATACCAGGGCGTTGGATCTGATGGTGTCTTCCAGCTGTGCAGGGATGACGTTCTTGCCACTCGCGGTGACGATGATTTCCTTCTTGCGACCGGTGATTTTCAGGAACCCGTCGCCATCCAGCTCGCCGATATCGCCCGTGCGGAACCAGCCGTCGGCGAAGGCTTCTTCGGTGAGATCATCGCGCTTGTAGTAGCCGCGCATCACGCAGACGCCCTTGGCGAGGATTTCGCCGTCGTCGGCAATCTTCACTGCGTTGCCGGGAAGCGGCGCCCCGACCATGCCGATCTTGATCTTCTTCGGTGTGCTCACGGTGATCGGTGCCGTGGTCTCGGTGAGGCCATACCCCTCGAGAACCATCAGACCAATGCCGTGGAAGAAGTGGCCCAGCCGGTCGCCCAGTGGTGCGCCGCCGGAGACGGCATGCTCCACGCGGCCGCCCATGGCTTCGCGGATCTTGCTGAAGAGGATCCGGTCAAAGACCGCGTGTTTTACCTTGAGCGCCAGCGGTACCTTGCCGGCCTGGTCGGCTTTGGACCATTCGATGGCCACCTTGGCGCCGGCGTGGAAGATCTTGCCCTTGCCGCCGTCCTCGGCTTTGAGCATCGAGTTGTTGTAGACCTTCTCGAACACGCGGGGGACGGCGAGGATGAAGGACGGCTTGTAGCTTTGCAGATCCGGGAGCAGGTTCTTGACATCGGGGGTGTGGGCCACGGTTGCGCCGACAGACACACACAACACGGAGATGAACCGGGCGAATACGTGGGCCAGGGGGAGGAACATGATGGTCTGGGCACCCTCGTGGGCTACCTCGGGGAGTGCCGCCCCGGCGTTCACCGACAGCTCGACGAAGTTCCCGTGCGTCAGCTCGCACCCCTTGGGCTTGCCTGTGGTGCCCGACGTGTAAATGATGGTGGCGACGTCGTCGAGCCCCGCGGTCCGACGGCGGTCTTCCAGCGCTTGATCATCGATGTCGGTACCGGCGCCGCGCAGGGGATCCAGGCCGTTGTTGTCCAGCTGCCACACGTGCTGAACACCGGGGATGTTCGCTGCGGCTGCCGCCTGGCGCACCACGTTCTCATGGCGGGCCGATTCGACGAAGGCAGCGACCGCGCCCGAATCCTCAAGGATCCAGCCCACCTGTGAGGGTGATGAGGTTTCGTAGACGGGTACTGAGATGGCTCCGGCAAACCAGATCGCGAAGTCCACCAGCGACCACTCGTACCGGGTGCGAGCCATGATCGCCACGCGGTCGCCGGCCTGGACGCCGCTGGCCATCAGGCCTTTTGCGAGGAGCTGGACGTCAGCGAGGAATTCAGTCGCCTGGATGTTCTGCCACTCTCCGGCGTTGTCCTTTTTGGAGAACAACGCTGGGTTGGACGGCTTTGCAGCCTGTTTGACAACCAGCTCCGTGATATTACTGTCACGGGGCGTGTCCACCATTACGGGGACGCTGTATTCGCGCACGACTATCTCCTTTGATATCTCCAAAACTTGCTGGATTTCATTAGCCTATAGGTTCAACCGACGTTAATACTCTCCAGTAATGTACGAATCGGTAACGGTAGGGCAACGCCGATGGCAATCCAGCGGAGGACAACCAATGATCAGGCAGACGGACGCCCCGGCAGTGCCCCGGCTGCGGGGTCAGCTCCGCGCCCCCGGTGGCGGGGGTCTGGGTGCCCGACGGCGGCCTGTTGGCTTCACCGCTGGCTACCCAGATTCTCCCACGTTCCTGCGCCGTGGGCTTGCAATCGGGATCGATATTGGTGGGACCAAGGTGGCAGCCGGCGTCGTCGACATCCACGGCAACATCCTCGCCGAATCCCGCAGGGATACGCCCGGGCACGATCCGAGGCACGTCGAAGCGATCATCGCTGAACTGGTAGCCGAGCTGTCGGTGGGCCACCGGATCCGGTCGGTGGGGATCGGCGCCGCTGGCTGGATGGACCTGACCAACGGGACCGTGCTTTTCAGCCCCCATCTGGCGTGGCGCAATGAGCCCCTACGCCACAATCTGGAGCGGATCCTTCGGCGGAGGGTGACCGTGGTCAACGACGCCGACGCCGCCGCGTGGGCCGAATGGCGGTTCGGTGCAGGCCAGGGGGAGAGCCGGTTGGTCTGCATCACCCTGGGCACCGGCATCGGCGGAGCCATGATCATGGACGGCGCCCTGGAGCGGGGACGTTTCGGGGTGGCTGGGGAGTTTGGCCACCAGATCATCGTGCCGCAGGGTCACCGCTGTGAATGCGGAAACCGGGGATGCTGGGAGCAGTACGCCTCAGGCAACGCGTTGGGGCGGGAGGCGCGGGAGCTTGCGACCGCCAACTCCCCGGTAGCCCAGGCATTGTTGAGGGAGGTCGACGGCGACCCGCAGCTCATCACCGGGGCCGTCGTCACCAAGCTGGCGCTGGAAGGAGACCCGGCGAGCCGGGAACTGGTCGACGACGTCGGGCAGTGGCTCGGGCTTGGGCTCGCCAACCTGGCTGCTGCGCTGGACCCGGGAACCTTTGTGGTGGGCGGCGGACTGGGTGCTGCCGGAGATGTGCTGCTGGAACCGGCCCGGCGAGCTTTTGGCCGCAACCTGACGGGTCGAGGGTTCCGCCCGGCTGCGCGGGTGGAAGCTGCAGCGTTGGGGCCTTCTGCCGGGTTGGTGGGGGCGGCGGATCTCTCCAGGTTGAGTCCACGGTTGAGCCGCGGGCGCGCTGGCCGGAACTAGAACGGGGCTTCTTAGGCGTTCCTGTCCTCCTGAGCGATAAGCGGCAGGCTATTGGTTGCGTTGCGCAACTATTAACGGCTGAAACTGCAAGACGCATCGACTCTTTTGAGTGGAACCGCAATGAGCACCGGACGATGGGCGCTCTTTGTACTTGCCGGAATACTCCTGATCATCTCGATCATCGGGACGCTGCAGGGGTCTGAGTACCTTTGGGCTACCGGTCTAGCCATGGTGATCACGATGGGAAGTGTCCTTTGGGAACGGCACTAGGACCGAAAGAAGAAAGCCCTGGCCGCCAGCCAAGTCGCGGTGTCCCCAAGTTCGGCTTTATCGGGCCCTGCTTCGCTGAGTACACTGCTGCAACCGGTGGACTCCAGCGGACTCGTGCACCTTGATGCGCTGCATCTCTCGGTGCAGCGGGTGCCCAGGGGGCGGTCCGGTGATGGTTCTGTGGGCCCGAAAAATAGTTGAAAAAGTTTTTCGGGTGACCCTGAATCGGCCCCTATTTTGTCAGTGGGCGATGATGGAATAAAGATATGAAAGGCAGCGACGCTTCTGCTCCCGGATCGGGATTTTCCCCCGAAACCGGCCCCGGTTCTGGCCCGGATTCTGGCCCCGGTTCCGTCTTCGAGAGCGGGTCCGTGAACACTGCTTCGGGGAATGCGGGTGGGTACGGTCCGGGCGGTCCGCTGGGCGGGGAAGCGAGCTGGACCGCTCCGACCGGTCCGGGGGCTCCGGTGCCGTTGTCTGGCCAGGTATCGGTCGCGGCGATGGTGACGTTGAACGCGGGGCAGACCATGAACCTACTCAAGACGCTCTCAGCGTTGCGGTCCTGGGTCGATGCGCAGGAAGCCAAAGCGGCCACCCATCTTTATGACCTGATGGCCGAGGAACACCCCTGGGTCGAAGACCTGGACCGTGTTCATGCCCTGGCTGCGTCGGAGATCGGTGCGGCCCTGCGCCTGCCGGAGCGCACGGCTGGTTCCCTGCTTGACCATAGTGAGCTGCTGGTCCGCGATTACCGGGCCACCCTGACCGCGTTGGAGGATGGCAGGTTATCGCGCCGTCACGCGTGGGCGGTGGTCGGGGAAGCGATTGGTATCCCGGATACCGTTCCCGCCGTGATGGCCGCGTTCGAGGCCCACCTCATCGGTCTGGCCTGCAAGACCACGGTGGCGAAGTTTTGCCGCCAGGCCCAACGGTTACGTGACATCTTCCACCCCGAATCGATCACCCTGCGGCACCGGAAGGCTCTCCAGGACCGTCGCGTGTATCTGGACCCGGCGCAGGACGGGATGGCCTGGCTCGCAGCCTTCCTGCCCACCGAACAGGCCGCCGGGATCTTCCACCGCGTCGACACCGCCGCCCGTAACCTGCAGGGCCCCGACGAGGACCGGACCCTCACCCAACTCAGGGCCGATGTGCTGGTGGATGTCCTGACCAGTGCCGGACCCACCGGACACATGCATGAAGCACCCGACCCTGCTGCTGAACCGGGCGCTGCCGCTGGGACCGACCCAGGAACCCGGACGAACAGCGGATCCGGTCAGCTGGGGGAGGCCAGCACGTATTGGGGTGTGCAGGCGAAGGTGTTCGTCACCGTCCCGGTGATGACTCTCCTCGGCGGGGATGCTCCCGGTGAGCTGGAAGGCTACGGGCCGATTGATCCCGAGACGGCACGTCAGCTCGCCGGGCACGCACCATCGTTCACCAGGATTCTTACCCACCCCTTCACCGGGGCCAGGCTTGGCGCTGATGCGACCACGTATCGGGTCCCGCAGGACCTGAAGGATGCGGTCCGGGTCCGGGATGGGACGTGTCGGCATCCGGGGTGTAACCGGTTGGCGGTGTTCTGCGAACTCGACCACACCACCCCCTGGTCCCAAGGCGGCAAAACGTCCTATTCAAACCTGGCGTCTTTGTGTAAACGCCACCACATGTTCAAAACCGAAGGCTACTGGCACTACCAACAACC